>CAYPTK010000118.1:0-8426 GCA_964413555.1 uncultured Bacteroidales bacterium
ACAAAAGTAAGGCAGGCCCCTGCCATAAGGTGTCAGTAGATATAAAAAAATCATTTTTTTTCAAAATATTGATTTTCTTACAGGATGATGTTTTGATGCGTATTCTGTAATACACTAAATAGAGCTCGTCTATAAAGTTCTATTATAAAAGATTTTCAGCTACTTTTTGCCCCATCTCTAAAGGGTGAAGTGGCTGAAAATCAGGACTCCCTTTAGGGTTAGGAGCAAAACCTGATTTTTAGCGGGCACTAATATATTACTTTATAGACAGGCACTAGTTTTGTTAATTCGGGGTCAGTATTAAAAGCCAGGAATACCCTATTGATGGCTTTCTGAATAATTTCAACAGATTCAATGGTATTGTTTTTTATCCTTTCGCAGAGTCTACTATCTCTTTAAAATCCGAGATAAGATGTTCAATTTCCTTCCAACATTCATTAAGGATTTTAGTCCTATAACCTTTATTAATCAATTTTAATGTCTCGTTTGAAGAGAAAGCATCGAAATTAATTTCATGTTTAAAATGTTTTGACAGTACCCATAGATCCTCATCAGTTATTTGCAGCGTAGAATAACCTTTTTGATTTGCTATTTCTTTTAATATCTTAAAAACCTCGTTATTTGAATGGCGCTGCCATTCTTCGTTGCCATCCTTCACGATGATCCCATAATACATATTACTGTAACCTCTTTCAATTGACAAACAAACTAAATAATCATTTTTCTCTGCAATCTTGAAAGTTATTCCATAAAAAACATCTCTATTTTGTTTGCGATGGGTAGCAGATGAAATGTACTCCTGTGAAAATTTTTGTTCATTAAGAATTTGTTTTTTATAGGGTTCTTTAATGATTTCTTTAAAATCATTCCAAAAGTCCCATTCAGTATGCCATTTTATATCATTCCACCTATCCTGAATTTTATAGGCACTGAGAATATTGGTTTCATTTTCACCGATAATCCTTGCTAGTTCAAAGTTTTCCTCTATGCGTTTATTTTCCATATCTGTCAATTTTAAAATTGTAATATATCCTTGTATAATGCTTCTGTATTCGTCCTCAATATTTATTCCATTTTGAACAAAATTCGTTAACCACTCTATCAGGTTTACAGGATATAGGTTTATTAATAGGTTATCTGCCTCAATATCTCCTATTTCTTTTGCTCTTTTCGTTACACTAGCCGGGAGATAAACAATTTTCAATACTTCATATCCTTCATTTTTAATGTCTCTGTAATAGTCGCTTAATTGATTGATTTGATCTGGTGCATTGTTTAGTTTATTTTCGATAATTATGGCATATTTTTTATTATTATTTTCTTCCCAGGTTAATAAAATATCTATTCTGCGATCTTTGGTAATTCGTCTTTCTGTTTCAATAATTATATTATCATAATCACACTTATAATTATTTATTTTCATAATTTCAAATAAGCTTGTAAACAAAAAGTTACAAGTTCGGTTTCGAATTGATTTTTCCAAAATTAAAGCTATTGCCTCACTATGCATTAATTCTTTTTCTCTAATCTTATTATATAAAATCGGAAACAAGTTTTTAGCAATATCATAATCATTCGTTTTCAGTATGGGGCTATTCCCAATACTGGTTAATAACCCTAATATTTGTTCACGTTCTGTATTCATCATATTTATTTATATTGATTTAATGCTTTAGTATAATGTTCTTTTAATTGCTCTATCAAGATATTTGGAGAAATTACTCTTACATTGGCTCCAAAAGATAATAATTCCAAAAGAAAATCATGAGTGAGGTAAATGTTTAACTTAATCCGGAATTCTTGTTCATTGTCAATTAGTACTTCCTGTGAATGATGTAATGGCATGGACTTTAAATATTTTCCCTGAAACGCTGAAAAAGATAAAACCACTTCATTCAAAACATCATCTTCATTTCGTTCAATTCCAAAACTATGTTTAAAAAATGCGTGTGCATCAAAATCCGCAGGAATATTAAATTTTTCTTTTTTTAATTCAATACTTATTATTCTATCTAAAGCAAAAGTCTTTATTCTATTATCTTTTAAGTCTTTTGCCAATAAATACCAACGACTTTTAAACTCTTTCAGCAAGTAAGGATGCGCTTTTCTGAAAGTTGCATTTATATCAGCATATTTATGGTATTCAAAATGAATAACCAATTTGTTTTTTATGGCATGTAGTATACCATACATATTATCAGTACCATGCGCTTTTCTTTGATCAAAATGGACAAAATTTTTAATGTCCTGATTTAACTTAAAAGTATCAATTAAATCATAGGCCTCCATAATTCGTTCTTCGACCTCAAGAGGAAAGTCTTTGTTAATCTTGTATGCTTTTATTGATGAATCATATTCAATATCTATCCCATAAGTAATAAAAATATTCTCCCTGTCTCGTTTAAAAGTGCGGATAGACATGGTTAAATCGTCTCCTCTAATCTCGGATTCTTGTTTTAAATAATCCTGTAATTCCTCAAAAGTACAAGGGTTCCGTTTGAGCCTTCTGATAATTAAATGTTGCCGTTGATTTATTTCTTGTATTGCCATAATTTATTATTCTAAATTTGTAAACAAAGATATAAATATTGTCGGCCAATACATGGCAGAGGTAATGATTGTATAGCAAATTTTAAAATAAAAAAAATAATGCTGATAATACAATTAATTTAAATAAGTACAGTAAATTCTTTTCAATGCCCTATAAAAACAATCTAAAATAAAGCAAAAAACGTCCGGTTGTTTGGTATTAACCCGGAAAATTCATGCCATTGGCTTTGTGCAGCTGCAAGACGCCTAAGCCCGCAGACATAGCATTCTATTTACTCACAAAAAAATAATTTTTTAATTGTGTTCGTGAGCTAAAGGTTCAAGGGCTTAGCAACGAAGCAGATGTGCAAAGATAATGGTAAACATTACCCCAAATTTGGGTTAATAAAAAAAGAGATTGTAGAAAATCAAGAGGTTTATTAATAGCATTTTATGCCGTTCTCTATCGTTTTTCGGGTTTATGAACAGTCAAATCATATACAATTTTCTTGGCAACTCGCCGCGAAGCACCTTTCCCGCCAAGTTTTTCTTTTAAAACATGATAATTATTTTTCATTGTTTTAACATATTCCTTGTCAAACAGGATTTTATGCATCTCTTTTCTTATTTCATTTGTCAGGTTAAATTGCAGTAATTCTTTGATTACTTCCCTGTCCATGATCAGGTTTACCAGGGTGAAGAATCTTATTTTAACCAACATCCTGCCAATTATATAGGTTGGCAAACTAATTTTATAACATACTACCTGCGGGACATTAAATAAAGCGGTTTCCAGCGCGGCTGTACCTGAAGTCACGATAGCAGCATCTGCCAGTTGCAGCAATTGATATGTTTGGTCGGTAACCATTGACACATTAGGTAAATGCACGAAACGTTGATAATAACCAGCATTAATCGTGGATACACCGGCTATCACAAGCTGATATTGATTAAAATCCTTACAGGCTTCAATCATATGAGGTAAACATTTTTGTACTTCATGTATTCTGCTCCCGGGAAGAATTGCAATAACGGGTTTATCAGGCAAATTATTTTTATCAATAAATACCTCATGTTCAACTCCTTTGCTTTTTTCTGCCTCTATTTTATCCACTACCGGATTACCGACATATTCAACTGTATATTGGTATTGTTCATAAAATGTTGTTTCAAACGGGAGGATTACAAACATCTTATCCACGTTTTTCTTAATGGTTTTCACCCTGGAAGATTTCCATGCCCACACTTTTGGTGAAATATAATAGCATACTTTAAATTTGTTTTTCCTGGAAAACTTCGCAATCTCCAGGTTAAAACCGGGATAGTCTATTAATATTACCACATCGGGATTGTAAGAAACAATGTCTTGTTTGCATATGGACAGGTTTTTCAGGATCGGGCGAAGATGGGCAACCACTTCAAAAAAACCCATGAAAGCATGATCTTTGTAGTGTTTTACCAGTTCCATTCCCTCGTGTTGCATGTTGTCGCCCCCCCATCCCCTGAATCGCGAATGAGGATCAATAGCCTTAAGTTCTTTTATGAGTGATGCTCCATGAAGGTCCCCGGATGCTTCACCGGCTATGATATAGTATTTCATCTGTTTATTTTTAAATTTTCAATGGTCATATGGAACCGCATGATTAAAATAATCATTCTCGTGTGAGTTTAATAATTATTTTAATCATGCTTGTTTCATATGTTTATATTTTAATTTTAATGGTCAGATAGCTTGCCCCGCTAACAGCGGGGGAGCTCGCCATGATCTTGTAATTTATTGACTATGTAACACTTAATGAGACTGAAATAATCATCCGGAGCGTGTCAAAGTATTTGTCATAGCTCGGTTCATTAGTTTATAATTAAATTGCGATTGATTATCAATGAATTATTTTTCTATAGCCATGTAACTTTTCCCACGTTAACCCTTTGGAAAAGTTCATTTTAAACCTACGCGAGTCTCGAATTCGAGCTTTATAGCCCGGACACTGACTTTATAGACAGGCACTATTTAACCGGGATTCGTATTCTATATGTAGTATCCACTTTGCCTTTCGTAATATCATTCAGTTTTCTTCGTAATAATTTTTTCTTTAAAGCAGACACCCTGTCAATAAATAACACTCCTTCCAGGTGATCATACTCATGCTGTATAATCCTTGCTTTTATTCCTTTAAATGTTTTTTCATGATGCTTGAATTGCTCGTCTTTATAAGCAATCCTAATGGTATCCTGCCGTGTAACATCTTCCCGGATACCCGGCAGGCTCAGGCAACCTTCATTATAAGAGAAACGATCACCTGACTCTTCAATTATTACAGGATTTATCAATACCTGCTTAAATCCTTCAAGGCTTTCTTCTTCTTCTTTCATTGGATTTGCATCAATGACAATCAGGCGGATATTTTTTCCTATTTGTGGTGCGGCGAGTCCTACACCATCCGAATTCCACATGGTTTCGAACATATCATTGATTAAAAGATCAAGGCCTTTATATTCGTTATCTATGTCCAAAGACCGCTTACGCAATACATTGGACCCGTATACTTCTACCGGCAATATCATAATAATTAATATTTAATTTTATCAATATAGCTTTGGAGTATTAAATTAGCACTGATTTTATCAACCATAGCTTTGTCCTGCCGTTTTTTCTTTTTGACACCTCCATCAATCATTGCCTGAAAAGCTATTTGAGAGGTGAACCGTTCATCAGCAAGTTCAATTTTTATTTTGGGGTACATTTCTTTAAGTTTTTTCACAAAAGGATTAATGTATATTATTGCTTCTGATGGTTGATTATTTGTTTTTTTGGGATATCCAACCACAATGGTATCCACTTTTTCTTTTGACATGTATTCATCAAGAAACTCCCAAATTTGATGGGTATGAATAGTTGTCAGGCTATTCGCGATGGTTTGGCCCGGGTCAGTCACTGCCAATCCTACCCGTTTTCTGCCATAATCAATTGCTAATATTCTTCCCAAAGTAATAAAAACTTTTATAAATAAAAAAAGGTGACCGTTTTAGTCACCTTTTAGAACGAATCAAAATATGTTTTTCTTATAAAAATAAGATATTTATCCTGAATAATCCATATCTGCCATTCGTTTATAGGATTTATATCTCCATTTTAAACTTTCCTGGGCCATTGCAAATAGCTTTTCGGCTTCATCAGGAAATGCTTTTTGCAAAGAAGTATACCTTATTTCACTGGTAATAAAACTTTCCAGCTGATCCCAGTTAGGTTCTTTGGAGTCAAGTACAAAAGGATTTTTCCCTTCTTGCTCCAATAATGGATTGTAGCGATATAAGTGCCAATATCCAGATTCAACGGCATTCTTTTCTTCTTGCTGCGATTTACCCATTCCACCTTTAATACCATGGTTAATACATGGAGAGTAGGCAATTATCAATGAAGGACCGTCATAAGCTTCAGCTTCTTTAACTGCTTTGAAAAACTGATTCTGGTTTGCCCCCATTGCTACCTGGGCAACATATACATACCCATAACTCATGGCCATGAGCCCGAGGTCTTTCTTTTTAACTTTTTTCCCGGATGCAGCAAATTTGGCAACCGCTCCGATAGGTGTAGCTTTGGATGACTGGCCTCCCGTGTTGGAATATACTTCGGTGTCCATCACCAGTACATTAATATCCTCGCCAGATGCCAATACATGGTCTAATCCACCATACCCGATGTCATATGCCCATCCATCGCCTCCAAAGGCCCATACAGATTTCTTGGTAAAATATTGCTCGTATTTAAGTAAATCTTTTGCAAGATCACTGTTTTCTTTTTTCAGAATTTGTTTCAATTTTTCAGAAGCCTCTTTTGAACTATTCCCGTCATTCATGGTATCAAGCCATGCCTGAAATGATTCTTTTACTTCTGAAGAAGCGCCATTGTTTAAGGCAGCTTTCATTTTCGCCGCGATCCGTTCTCTCATTTTTTTCACTCCCATGCCAATTCCATATGCATATTCGGCATTGTCTTCGAATAATGAGTTAGCCCAGGCAGGGCCATGCCCTTCTTTATTCACGCAATAAGGTGTTGAAGGAGCAGAACCACCGTAAATAGAAGAACAACCGGTTGCATTGGCAATGATCATTCGGTCTCCATACAATTGAGTCAGTAGTTTTATATAGGGGGTTTCTCCGCAACCGGGACAAGCTCCGTGGAATTCAAACAGGGGTTGTGCAAACTGGCTGTTTTTAACATTTTTAGTAATGTCTACAACATCTTCTTTATACCCCACTGTATGATGCATGTATTCCCATTTCTCATTCTGATCCATTTGAGATTCCAATGGTTCCATGACAAGTGCTTTTTCTTTGGCCGGACAGGTATCAGCACAGCTTCCGCATCCGGTACAATCCATCGGACTTATCTGTATCCTGAACTGATAGTCTTTGATGGGGCCTTTACCCTGGATGACTTCTGTTCCTTCAGGAGCATTGGAAGTTTCTTCTTCGGTTAATAAAAACGGACGAATGACACCATGTGGACAAACATAAGCACATTGATTACACTGAATACAATTTTCGGGGATCCATTCGGGGATATTTACTGCAATTCCCCTTTTTTCATATTGAGTTGTTCCGGCAGGAAATGACCCGTCTTCTCTTCCTTCAAATGCACTAACAGGCAATTGGTCGCCTTCGATTGCATTAATCGGGGCTGCTACATTTTTATAAAAATCGGATACATTTTCTAAGTTTTGTTCTATACGCGTAGCTTCTAATTTAGTCCATTCAGCCGGGATATCTAATTTAACAACATTTTCACCTCCTTTGTCTACAGCATTATGATTCATCTTAACGATGTCTTCGCCTTTACGTCCGAATGTTTTGGTAATGGCTTGTTTCATTTCTTTTACTGCATCATTGTAAGGGATTACTTCTGTTACTTTAAAGAAAGCAGCCTGCATAATTGTATTGATTCTACCAGGCAACCCGATTTCATCTGCAATTTTTGTTGCATTAATAATATATGTATTTATATTTTTTTCAGCAAGTTGCTTTTTAAGTAAATCGGGAAAATGCTTTTTGGTTTCTTCTGCATCCCATAAGCTGTTTAAAAGAAATGTCCCACCGTGTTGTATTCCTTTCAACATATCGTATTTACTTAGGTAAGCAGGGACATGGCATGCAACAAAATTCGGATTATTTACATAATATGTTGACCGTATAGGTGAATCACCAAAGCGAAGGTGTGAAATGGTCAGTCCGCCTGATTTTTTAGAATCATATGCAAAATATCCCTGTGCATATTTGTCGGTGGTATCGCCAATAATTTTAATTGAATTCTTGTTCGCTCCAACAGTCCCGTCACCACCAATTCCATAAAATTTTGCTTCATAAATATCATCGGGAGTAATGCTGACTTCTTCACCTGTTTTCAGTGATGCATGAGTAACATCATCATTAATACCGATGGTAAAATGATTTTTAGGATTTTCGGTTTTCAGGTTTTCAAATACAGATATAATCTGTGCTGGTGTAGTATCTTTAGAGCTTAATCCATATCTTCCACCCACGATCAATGGCTTATTTTCTCTATCATAAAACAGTTCTTTAATATCAAGATATAATGGTTCTCCATTTGCACCCGGTTCTTTGCTCCTGTCTAATACAGCAATTTTTTTTACTGAATCCGGAAATACATTAAAGAAGTATTTTTCTGAAAACGGCCTGTATAAATGACACGTGACCAGCCCTACTTTTTCACCTTGTTTGTTTAAATAATCAATCACTTCTTTTGCTGCTTCCGTAACAGTTGTCATGGCAATAATAACACGATCTGCATCTTCTGCACCGTAATATGTAAATGGTTTATATTCTCTTCCTGTAATTTTGGATATTTCCTGCATATAATCATTCACTACATCTGCAAC
>CAYPTK010000119.1:0-8419 GCA_964413555.1 uncultured Bacteroidales bacterium
ATTCCTTCAACTTAACCGTCATCTCAGGTGTGACATGACACTATAAAAAATGAAGAAGTATATGAAAAAATCTGCCCCCCGGAACAAATATAATAAATATTCTTCAGCGTTAAAATTTTTCAAAAAAGTGATGGTTATTATGAAAAATTTATGCCTTACATCTTATTCATCTGTTTATTTTTAATTATATTCATTACATTTATCGAGAACGCTTCGCTTAGTTCAACCCAAAATATTTAATTTTTTATAGACTTTCAATGTAAATTTTATATTATTACTTTTTAAAAAAATCATCTATGCTTGTAAAAACAAAGGGCATCGTACTTCATTATGTCAAATACAAAGAAAGTAGTCTCATTGTCACCATTTACACGGAAAAATTTGGCCGGCAATCGTTCATTGTCAATTCTGTCAGAAAAAAAAGACCGGCTTTCAAACTCAATCTGTTCCGTCCATTGTCATTATTATCTCTTGAAGCATATATTAAAACCGGGAACAATCTACAACGCGTTAAAGAAGCCAAGTTTCATTTACTTCCCCGGACAATTCCGTATGATACGGTAAAACAATCCATTACATTTTTTTTATCAGAGGTTCTTTACCAGCTATTAAAAGAAGAAGCTCCAGATCCCGGGTTGTTTTACTTTCTTGAACACGCTATTGATATATTAGATAGTGACATTAAAGGGAAAGCAAATTTTCATCTTTTATTTTTACTAAAATTAACGAAACAACTCGGGATTGAACCCGGCATAAATCATTCAGAATCTTCATTTTATTTCAATTTAAAAAAAGGGCGATTTGAATCATTTCCTACACGTCAACCGGAACAATTAAATGAAGAGCTAAGCCGGTTATGGCATCATTTATTGATTTCAGAATTTGATACAATGCATTCAATTCAAATGAACCAACAACAACGTAACGAGTTGGCAACCCAAATCATCCGGTATTACCAGTATCATTTAAATACATTGTTTGATATTAAAACACGTAAAGTCTTACAGGAAATGAATGCCTAATGCCACGTGTCGGAGGGAGTGATTGATTCTCTTCACTACACGGGTAAATAAAGAGAATCTCCTGCAAAGTTTAGGAATAAATACATGAAAGATATTCTTCATGCATGTTATTTAGGCACTATTTTTGCTGATCAATAACTAAAGAGTTCTTACAAATATATCGTGAGCATAAATGTTCTTTTATTAAATTTACCTCATGATATTCAATATTAAAAACATATAGTCATGAACAATCTATCAACAAATTACTTAGGGCTACAATTACAGAATCCTTTAATTGTAGGAGCAAACAACATGATCACGAACCTGGACAATCTTAAACGTTGTGAAGACCAGGGGGCAGCAGCTATCGTCTATAAATCGTTGTTTGAAGAACAAATAAAATTAGAAAACGTGGAATTTGAAGAAGACCTCACGCGTTATGATGATTTGAATGCTGAAATGATCACACAACATCCATCATTAAAACATTCCGGCCCTGAAGAACATTTGCTAAATCTAAAAAAAGCAAAAGAACACGTTAATATTCCTTTAATTGCAAGTATTAATGCAGTTTATAGAGAAACGTGGCTGGATTATGCAAAGAAGATTGAAGAAGTTGGGGTGGATGCCCTGGAATTAAATTTTTTCGCTGTACCCAAAAGCATGAATGTAGAAGGAAGGATATTGGAAGAAGAACAAATTGAATTGCTCCGGGAAATAAAATCAGCTGTTAAAATCCCGGTTTCTGTCAAACTTAGCCCTTTTTACAACAATCCAATGAATATTATTTTCTTGATGGTTGAAACAGTTTTTGACGGTTTCGTGATATTCAACCTTTTTTTTCAACCGGATATCAATCCGGAAGAAGAAGAACACATCACTCCTTTCAATCTAAGCAACAAAGAATCCATACGGCTTCCTTTAAGGTATACAGGGTTGCTTCATGGAAATATAAAAGGGAATATATGCAGTAGCAGTGGTATTTTCAACGGGAGTGACGTGGTAAAAATGATTCTGGCAGGTGCGGACTGTGTCCAGGTCGTCAGCACGCTCTATAAAAATAAAATAGAAAAGATCAGCTGGATCATCTCTGAATTAAACAACTGGATGACTCAACACAATTATTCGTCTCTTGACCAATTCAGGGGTAAGCTATCCAATAAAACAATCTCGGATCCATTTGTATATAAACGGGCCCAATATGTTGGTATGCTCATGAAAAAAGCTGATGAATTGGTGAACACGTACCCTTTAGATTGAACAAACCAAAAATCAAATTAATGTATGGCAAAAATCAAAATGAACAAAGAACCAATTAACACGATAGGTTCTTTGCCGGAAAAAGGCACTAAAGCCCCTGATTTTATATTAACAAATTCAGAATTACAAGACATTACATTGGATGATTTCAAGGATATAACGAGTATAAAAGCCAACACATCTCTATCTTACTCCCCTTTTATACTTCTATATCCCTTATAAACCAGGCAATATTTTGCATTAAATGACTAAAAACAGAAACAAATGAAAGACATATCAATTGTTTTATCAGGCCAGGCCGGACAGGGAATTAAAACATTAGAGCTTTTTATAATCAACGCGCTCAGAAACGCGGGGCATCATTTTATCAGCACGAGTGAAGTCATGTCGCGGATTCGGGGTGGCAACAATACAACAGAAATCAGGATTGGTGACAAAACAATACAAGGGTATTGTGAAAAAATTGATGTATTAATCGTGCTCAACAGGGAATCTATATATCGTATGGTTGACAGGTTATCCAAGGATTCAATAATCATAGGCGAATCTGATAATATTGAAGATGAATACAAGAAGCAATATAATGTAAAGGAGATTCCCATCAATCAAATAGCCAAAGATAATGGAGGAAAAATATTAACCAATACTGTCACGTTTGGTTTAATCCTTGGCATGTTAAAAATAAAACCTGACAAAGAAAAAGATACATTAAAAAATAAATTCAGCTCAAAAGGCAAAGAAATTGTCAATAACAATATTGCTGCTTTAGATGCAGGTTACAAAGAAGGAGAAAACATCAATATTGATTTTACCCCCGAAACATTTGATGACATAAAAAAACAAGCCGTGTTAACCGGATCACAAGCGGTTGGAATCGGTGCCCTGGCAGGTGGATGTAATTTCATCTCGTCATATCCAATGTCACCTTCAACAGGCGTGCTTATTTTTTTAGAAAAGCACGCCGAACAGTTTGAAGTTGTTGTTGAGCAGGCTGAAGATGAAATATCAGCCATTAACATGTCATTAGGCTCCTGGTATGCCGGTGCACGTGGCATGGCTACCACATCAGGTGGTGGTTTTGCACTCATGCAGGAAGGTTTCAGTCTTTCCGGTATCACGGAAATACCTACTGTTATCCATCTTGCTCAACGCCCGGGGCCTGGCACAGGACTTCCTACACGTACAGAACAAGGCGACCTGGCATTGGCTTGGTATGCCGGACACGGGGAGTTCCCCCGGATCATTCTTACACCCGGCCATGTTAATGATGCTATTGAACTAACACGAAGAGGTTTTAACTTGGCTGACAAGTACCAGGTGCCTGTAATCATTTTAACAGACCAATACTTGCTTGATTCTCATTTTTTAGCACCAAAATTAAATATGAGTGAATTAAAAAATGAATACCATATTTATAAAACAAATAAAGACCATAAAACATACGAATTAACAAAAAACGGCATTAGTAAAAGAGGTATCCCCGGGTACGGAGAGGGATACGTTTGTGTCGACAGCGATGAGCATGATGAATATGGACGTATTACGGAAGATTTTGACACCAGAACCAACATGGTGGATAAACGTTTTAATAAGCAAAAAGAACTTGAGAAAGAAGTAATCCCCCCCGAAATCATTGGAGCTAAAAACTATAAAACATTAGTTATTGGATGGGGGTCAACTTATGGTGTCATAAAAGAAGCCATCGAAACAATCGATAACAAGGATATTGCTTTTGCATATTTCAAACAAGTATGCCCATTGCCTGAAAGCACTGCTTCGCTGATACAAAAAGCAGAAAAAACAATTGTGATTGAAAACAATGCAACCGGACAATTTGCAAATATTATTAAAATGCATACCGGCCTGGATATTGATGAAAAAGTACTTCAATATAATGGTATGCCCTTTTCTGTTGAAACCATTATCAAAAAAATAGGAGGTTAACCAATGAGCAATCAATTTGAATATAAAGAAAACATGGATGTAGCATGGTGTCCTGGATGCGGAAATTTCATGATCCTTCGGAATATAAAGGAAGCACTGGGAGAAATTAACATTGACCAGCAAAATATTGTTTTTGTCTCGGGCATTGGCCAGGCAGCAAAACTACCTCAATACCTGAACATACATTATTTCAATGGATTGCACGGGAGAGCTCTTCCTGTAGCAACCGCGGTAAAGGCATCCAATCCCGAGCTAACAGTAATAGCAGAGGGTGGAGATGGCGACATGTATGGTGAAGGTGGAAATCATTTTTTGCATACCATACGTCGTAATCCTAACATCACTAATATCGTACACGATAACATGGTATACGGGTTAACCAAGGGACAAGCTTCTCCTACCAGTCAAAAAGGATTCAAAACACCATTGCAAGTCAACGGTGTTCATCTTGAACCTGAAAATCCCCTGGGAATTGCTTTAGCGCACGGGGTAACCTTTGTTGCACGTGCTTATTCCAATGACAAAGAGTTACTGCAAAAGATTCTTATTGAAGCTATTAACCACCGGGGATATGCTTTAGTTGACATCTTACATCCATGTGTTTCATTTAACAAGGTAAATGATCATAAGTGGTTTAAGGAACACACGTACCACCTGGGCGATGATCATGACAATTCCGACATAGAACAGGCTTTTGCAAAAACACTGGAAAAAGAAAAACTTCCCCTGGGAATTTTTTACAAAAAGGAAGGGGTTAAAACATTTGAAGATTATCTTGAACCATATTTTGACAAACAAACACCCTTGTATAAACGAAAACGGAATGGGAAAAAATTGCAGGAACTAATGGATAGCTTTTAAGTCATAAATAGACAGCTTGCCAGTATTCACCAGTTAAATCATTTATTTGCTTTCCTGATTTCCAAGAGTGTTACTTCATATATGAGTGACGTGCATGGCGGGATAAGCCCCGAAGAAGACCCTGTTTTTCCAAATGCAAGATCAGAAGGAAGGATAAACAATGCTTTTTCTCCTTCTTTCATAAGCCCGAGTCCTTCTTCCAGTCCTTTTATCACTTGCCACTCGTAACCATATATCAATTGAAAGGGATCATTCCGGTCTTTGGTTGAGTCAAAATATTTGCCATTTAAAAATTTTCCCTCGTAATGAAAAATAAGAGTATCATACTTTTCTACTTTTTTGTTATTCCCTTTATGAATTACAATATGATACAGGCCTGACGGGGTTGGTTTCGCATTTATTCCTTTTTTTTCAACATACTGCCTGAGAATTGTTTGTTCATACCGAGCAAAATCTTCAATCCAATTTAAAAAGGCTTCCTTTTCTTTTTGATATTCCTCTTTTGTTTGAATGTCTTCCATTACAACAGCAATTTTCATATCCCTGTTCTGCAAACTGTCAGGTGGTTTAGTCCCCAATGTACCTGAAAAAAAATTATCTGCAGAAAGGATATAATTGGCTTTGTCTTCTTCTGAAAGCAACAAAAAACACTCTTCGATTCCCCCTTTCTCTTTTGGCTCTGTAAGTTGAAACCGCCTTCTTCCATGAAAAATAACCGAATCATTTAATGTTTTGTATGTTATGGTTGTCGTTATATAATCGCCATAACCGGGTTTTACCGTGTCTTTACCAATTTTAATCAATTGATAATAAATCCCGTGTTCTAATTTTGAATAGCCCGGGTATTTTGATTTTTCTTTACAAGCAAAGCTAACTATGCTGAATAGCAAGCAATAATAAAATATTTTTTGTCTCATTCTGATGTATTTTTCACGTCCAGTATTTCAACTTCATATAAAATAATTGAATAAGGAGGAATTTTTACCAGGTCACCCGGAAGTCCATGTGCCAGATGAGGAGGCATAATAAAACGAGCTTTAGCCCCTTCTCTTAATTTCAATATTCCTTCTTCCAACCCGGGTTCTACCTTTCCCTTTCCGACAGTAAACCATTGAGGCCCTGTATTTTTTGTTGAATAACACGATGTGCCATCCAAAAGCTTCAGTTCATAACCAACCTGAACGATTGTTTCTTTTTCAACGTTATCCCCGGTTCCTTTTTCATAGATCATATACCATAATCCTGAACCGGTTGTATGCATTTCCCAGTTTTTCCGCTCAACAAACCGTTGTATAATTTCTTCGTGTTCACTAACCATGTAGCGATTTGCTTTGATGTATTCCTGATCTGTAAAAACCTTTTTTTGTTGAGTATTTTGGGGCTCCTTATGTTTGCATCCTGTTGGAAATACGAAAATAATTAAAAGTATATATATAAAATTTTTCATCTGTTTTTTTTAATTTTTCAATGGTCATATAGCTTTCCCCGCTAACGGCGGGGGATTTCGCCACGAGTTTATAATTTTAGGTTCAAAGACTCTTTATATTGAGGTAACAAGTTAATAAAATAATTTATTGCTTCTGAAAGTGATTGTTTGGATTCACCGCCTGCTGCATTTTTATGCCCGCCTCCAACAAAATGTTTTCTTGCAAACATGCCCACGTTAAAGTCTCCCTTAGACCTGAATGATATTTTTACATGATCCGTCTCTTCAACGAAAAACACGGAAAAAATAATTCCTTTAATGCTTAGCGGATAATTTACAAACCCTTCGCTATCTCCTTTTTGTAAATTATAAGTGTTTTTTTCATTCCTGCTGATTTTCAGGTATGCAGTTTTATATTCAGGAATCACTATTAAATTTTGGTTCAAACAATGTCCAAGCAGCCGCATCCTATCCGGTGAAAAGTTATCATAAATTTTAGCATAAATATCTTCTTTATCAATTTTGTATGCTAATAGATCAGAAATGATCCTAAAGGTTAAAGGATTGGATGAGTTAACCCTGAAACACAGGGTATCTGTCATTATCCCGGTAAAAAGACACGTTGCAATTTCGTTGTCAATAAATTCTTTACCAAGTCCTTCGAGAATTTCATATAAAAGCTCACATGTTGAACTGCGTTCAGTATTAGAAAAAACAAGATCAAATGTATTGTCTGGGTCCGGATGATGGTCAACCAGTACCTTTTTCGCGTTTGAATGTTTTATATGTTCTGCTGCCGCTTCTGTACGGTCAAACGTGTTATAATCAAGATTAAAAATCACATCTGCTTCTTTGATTATTTTTACAGCTTCCTTTTGTTGTTTTTCAAAATTAACCACCTTATCATAACGTGGCAACCACGTTAAAAAATGAGGGCCTTCGCTGGGAACAATTACATGTGAATTAATGTTTTTGTTTTTCAAATATAAATACAGTGCAAGGGATGCACCAAGCGCATCACCATCAGGATTATAATGCGTGACAGCCACAATTTTTTTGGCATTTTTTATGATTTTTTTCAAATGTTTCATTAAATTTACAAGAGGATTTTTTAACATTTTTTTATAATCCACGTATAAGATATCAAATATAATAAAATCTGAAAAATAGTCGCGGTTTGTTTAATAAAACACTAAAATTATATAGTAATGGCAGGGAATTTTACATTTACGATGATCAAACCCGGAGCTGTAAATCATGAACATATTGGCCCTATCTTAACAATGATTAATGATGCCGGATTCAAAATTATTGCAATGAAATTTTTAAAATTATACAGGGAGGAAGCAGAAGAGTTTTATAGTATTCACAAAGGAAAACCTTTTTATAATGAACTGGTTGAATTCATGACCTCGGCACCGGTTGTTGTTGCCATTCTTCAAAAAGATAATGCTGTTGAAGATTACAGAAAATTAATGGGGTCCACGAATCCCACCGGAGCTCAAAAAGGAACCATCCGCAGGATGTTTGCAGAATCAGTGACAAAAAATGCAGTACATGGCTCAGACAGTGACGAGAATGCTGAAAAAGAAGCTAATTTTTTCTTTTCTGAAAGAGAACGATATCCAAATTACGAGATTGACCATTCAGCTCATTTGCTTAAATACAGGACCACTGTCATTTGAAATCATCCGATTAAAGCAATAAAAAACGGGGCTTGAACCGACTTGGACAGAACGTGATTATATATAGGGGGCTTCTAATAATCAAACATGATTTAACCCAAATTATGTATTAGAACTTCGTAATGAGCATTAAAAATACGATAAATGCAATGCCTTGTTTTGAAGTAGTTTTAATGTGTAATAGATTTTCTAATGCATATTTTGGGTTTAATCAAAATCAAGATTAAATTGTTCTCTTA
>CAYPTK010000120.1:0-6910 GCA_964413555.1 uncultured Bacteroidales bacterium
CCCTCTAACTGGTCCCGTTTAGCCCGCGCCAGGTCTTCTTTTTTGTCAAAAAATAAATGCCACTGATCCATGGAGATCAATTCCATAGACATGGAAGCCAACTCGGCGACTTCAGACGGGAAATCTTTGAATTCCAATAAATCGAGATGGCCTGACAAGAATGAATGAATGGCATGTCCGCATTCATGCATGATGGTTTCCAGGTCACGTAAATTACACGTGGCATTCATGAATATAAATGGGATATTGCTCTCGTACAGCGGATAATTAAACCCTCCCGGTGCTTTTCCTTTTCTCGACTCAAGGTCAAAATGCCCTTTGGCCTTCATGATTTCAATAAAAGAACCGAATTTAGGCCGGATATTTGTAAATGCAGTAATTGTTTTGTCAACTAGTTCATCTACTGTTGAAAACGGTTTAAGCGGTGGTTTCATGTCTGTATCCACTGACAGGTCCCAGGGCCTGAGAGAATCCAGGCTTAGCTTTTCTTTTCGTTTGGATAATAATTGATCAACGAGCGGGCAAATTTCATGTTTGATGGATTCGTGAAATGTAAAACAATCACTAGGTGTGTAATCAAACCTTCCCAGGTCGGCAAATTTATAGTCCCTGAAATTATTAAATCCTGCATTTATGGCCACCTGGTGTCGCTTATGAATCAAATCTGTAAGCAATGCATTAAGATCGTCTTGTCTCTCCAGCCTGGTATTTTGAATGTTTACAAAAACCTCTTTCCGGATTGCCCGGTCTGTTTCTTTTAAATGATTTGATGCTTGTTGAAGTGTCAGCTCGTTCCCTTGATGTTCTATGGTCATTGCACCGGTAATTCTCCCGTATTCCTGCTCTTTATTTTGTATCTCCGTGAATAATAAAATGTTTTCTTCACGGAATATTTCAAAACGTTTTTTTATGGTACGGAGCATGACAATGAATTCATTGTCTTTCAGGTCTTGTATAAATGAATTATGAATGAGTTTGTTGTCAAGTTCGTTTGAATGTTTAGTGACCAACGGGTACACGTGATTAATGAAATGTTTATACGCGCCGGATAGCTCCTCGTTTTCTGTATGGCAATTGGTCCTGATATACCGCCATCCCAGCTCTTCGGAAACCATTGCTTCGAGTTCGCTCCTGTCTTTCAGCCATTGTTTCAGTTCATCAGGTGAGTTGATCTCTCGATGAATAAGTTCATTATAATAAGGCTCGATGGTTTTCCATGAATCTGCCGTGAGATCGTTGGGGATATACGCGCGGTTCATATGTTTAAAATTCAGTTTAAAAAGGTTAAAAGTGCACGACAGATGACCTGAATTGCCACGGGACAGTCAAAACACGTGAATTTCGTGAACAAGTTTGAAATTTACGAGGATGGATTGGTTTTCTTTCGCGTGGTATTCCCTTTTTTGGCCGTGTCTTTTCGTGCTTTCGAAGTGTCTTTTTTTGGAGTGTTGGCTTCTTTATTGGCCGATGATTTATTTTTGCCTTCTTTTTCTTCTTTATTCTCGGGTTCTTTTACTTCTTTTTCTTCCTCTGCTTCCTCTGCTTCTTCGAAATGTAATAGTTGCATTTCATGAAGCATTAAATACCATTTAAGCACTTTTTTAATATCTGAAATATACACCCTTTCTTCATCAAATTCGGGCAATACTTCTTTAAAGTATGCTTTAAGGTCGGCATTGTCAGCTTTATGATTAATGCATTTTTTTCCTTCTTCTTTGTCATGAATTTTTTTCAACACGTCTTCCAAAGGAACTTCTTCCTCTACTGTATAAATAGCAATGTCTTCGAGTGCACTCATTTTTGCAGATGAAGGCACGTTCATCCTTTTTTTCGTATCCAGTGACTCGACAATTACCCCGTTTCTCCCCTGGGAGATAAATTTGAAAAGGCCCTGGTGGCCAGAAATAGCTAAATAGTCTTTTAACATTCCCATAGTTAATAGTATATTTTAAATGTTACAAATATAAAATAGATTTACACGATATAAAAAAATTATTTAATTCCTCGTTCTTTTTTTATTTTTTCAAACGCCTCATTTACTTTTTGAAATTTTTTTTCAGCTTCATTTTTTACATCTTCTCCAAGATAGCTGACTTTGTCAGGATGATATTTAAGTGCCATTTTCCTGTATGCTTTTTTAATGTCTTCATTTGATGCATGTTTGTCAATATTTAGTATTTTATATGCAGAATCTGTTTTTTTAATAAACATTGATTTAATGGATTCATAATCATTCGGGTTTATCTTCAGGTGTATCCCGATAAATTGAAGCAGGTTTAACTCTTCATTGTTAATTTTACCGTCGGCTCGTGCTATTCCAAAAAGAAAATGAAGCATTTGAAGGCGTGAAGAATAATCGAGCCGTCTGGCTATTTGATGGCATATGTCTTTCACGGGGATGGTGCGTTTTAACAGGTCATGCAAATAACCGATGCCCTCTGATGCAGCAGCCGGGCCAAACGTTTGGATAAAATAGTTTTTGACATAATATAACTCCGACCGCATCACTTTCCCATCGGCTTTCATCATGGCGGCTACCAATACCAGCAGGCTCATCATAAAATCCCCGGTCGTCGTGGTACGTTGGTTATATCGTTGGAGTTGTTCAGGCCCCTGATCAATCATAGATCCCAACAAGAAGCCTATGATCCCGCCAAGTGGGCCTAATAATGCCCACCCGAGCCCGCCACCAATCCATTTAGCAAACTTTTTCATTTAGTTCCTGTTGTTTCGTGTTAAATTACGGTGAATGCTTAGTATTTGTGGTAATACCAGTGCATCTTCATGATTGTATATCACCCTGTCGCACTTGTTTATTTTTTCATCTTCCGGCATTTGATTAGCCATCCTTATTTTAATATTATCAATATTCGTACTATCCCTCTCTAAAAGCCGTTTAATCCTTAATGACTCGGGACAGGAAACACCAATCACCTCGTCCAATAATTCATCAAACCTGCTTTCAAAAAGTATAGCTGCTTCTGCAATGATGTATGGAACATTTGTTTTATTTTTACTCCATTGGATAAATAATGATTTAACCTTTGGGTGAATGATATTATTTATTGTTTTTAATGCATCCGGATCTTTAAAAATAATTCCTGATAATTTTTTCCTTAAAAGCTTTTCTCCTGAATAGATATCGTCTCCAAATGTTTTTTTTAACACGGTTTTAATGTATTCATCCTGCTCCATGACTTTTTTTGCTTCCTGATCGGCATTAAAACACGGTATGCCGAGTATTTCAAATATTTTACAAACAATGGTTTTGCCGCTCCCGATGCCCCCGGTAATGCCAATTTTTTTCATTTGGTTGTTCTCGTGTTAAATGCTTATTTTGAGGGAAATATGTTATTCACTCTTTAAAGTTTAAAAGTAAGAAAGGATTCTTCAAGCACTCCCTGACTTTTGTTTTCTTCCTGATCCCTTAGTTTTTGAGTATGTATTAAAATATATCTTGTCATGCCCGGACTCTTTACCTCTCTTCAATGATATATTCAACCCGCTTTGGGCGATATTTTAATTTGTTGGCATAATTTGAAGAATCTTTTATAAAAACCGGGATGTAATTGCCAATATTTTCTTTTATAGATTCATAATCAACATATGCTTTAAAATCTTCAGTGTTTACTTTTTGGTAATCGTCAAAACTGACAAAAAATGTTAACCTGATTTCAGTGGGGAAGGTTTTGATGTCAATGCTGTCGGGAACGTTGATTGTTTGGATTGGTAAAGACAGGTTTGCTTCTGTAAATCGTTCAACAGGGATATTAACTGTTACTTGTTCCGTGGAATATTTTACATCCTGCATTGCCTTTAGCTGGGCAGTTATTTGTTTTGATTCGTTAACATTGGTAAGCTGGATAAGCCGTGTCTGAATGGATTTGATTGTATCCAGCTTTATTTCAGGCCCGGAGACGTTTATACTATCTGGAGTTACTTTATAATTTGCAGCCTTCATAAACTGGGCTTTGAAATCAATGTTAATGTTTATATCAACGGGTACTTTTTTGGTAATAATCTTGGTCATATTCATATAAAGCGTATCGGGAGTGATTTGCATCAATTGCACATCTTCATTCAAGTGCTTTACAAACAAAGGTTTTAACGTGTTTGAAATAATGAAAGCATTCAGGGAATCATTGAGCTGATTGCCTGAAATGCTTTTTGATATATTTACTGGAACCGGTTCTGTGCCAATATCTAATTTATATTTAAGGAGAGTGAATCCTCTGCCTTTTATTTTAACATTTAATTTTTCGGGCAATTGATTGGTGATTTGTTTATCATCCGGCATATCTATATAATCAACCGGATATGATATTTCAGTCATATACGTCTTGCCCAGTGTGTTCAATAGCCAAAAAACACTGGCAATTACCAGGAAAATCAAAAAAGTACCAAAACGTTGATCAATAAATATTTTTGAAATAAAATCCTGTAATGATTTTTGTATTTTTCTAGTCAATTAAATTATTGATATTTACTGATTTATCCTGTAAAATGATTACTTCCTGTTTGAAAGGTCATTGGGGTCTTTCAGAATAGCATTTTTGTCAATCTTCAGGATAATGTTATTCCCTGCATCAAGGGTGATGAAGTTGTCGGAAACACTGGCTACTTTTCCATAAATGCCGCCTGTTGTAACAACTTTATCTCCTTTGTCCAAAGAGCTTCTATAATTTCTTAAATCTTTTTGTTTTTTAACCTGGGGCCTGATCATGAATAAGTAAAAGACCAGGATAATCAGGATAAGAGGTAATAAACTTATTAAAGGGTTCTGTTGTTCTCCTGAACCGTTTGCCGGAGCAGTTAAAAGCACGAATAAAATGGTGTCAATCATTATTTTTTAAATTTTAAATTGGTTTAAATCTACAGTGCAAAATAAATGAAATAAAACGAAATAACGATATTTTTATTTACTTTCTTTTATTTCATAGATCAGATTTTGAAATGTTCCGTTTTCAACAGATAATGTATCAATGGTTATGAATGTACTGTCAGAAGTCCTGAACATGTTGAAATGGAAATTGCCGCTGATTTGCAGGTCTGACGTGTTGATTTCCGTAATTTCTACTTCGCCTTTTTTAGCGTAATAAATATCATTACTGCTTGGTGTAGCTGATTTTTTATACACTGCCGCGAATTTTACACCCCTGCTTTGTGTTGTATCCAAAATGTCCGTGTTTAATATATATACATCTTCTTCAGTTCCAAAAATTGTAATGTTTAAGACTTCTCCATTTAAAGAAGTTGCATTGATTATAAATTGATTTAACGTTTCGTATTTATAGGATTTTCTAATATTGGCTTTCCATGCAGTATCATTCACTGTAGCTGACATTTTATCTGGCAGCAAAGTATTCTTAACATCTCCAGCGTCTTCTTCATCACATCCTGAAAAACATAAAACCCCCCAACCGATGATTAAAGCATACATGATTTTTTTCATTCGTTTCATTTTTTATGGTTTATATGAACAAAATTAAGAAAAAGTTTTATGTAAATCACCATACATGTTAATAAAAAATGTATATTTATATCTGAAATATAATGGATTGAAACCATGAAAGAAACAGACCGCCTCAGGAAAGAGAATGAAAGGCTTAAAAATGAGAACAGGCAATTAAAAGCAGCCATAGAACAATCTGCTGTTTCTGATGCTAAAGAATTTATACTTTTAAACAATGTTTTAGACAGCATTAAAGAAGGGGTGAGCATTTTAGATAAAAATTTCACCATTATCCGTACAAACAAAACAATGGAGGAATGGTACTCGGAACAGTCTCCACTCAAAGGGAAAAAATGTTATACCGCGTATCATAACAGGAAAAAAGAATGCGAGAAATGTCCCACGTCTTCATGCATGAAAACCGGTAAGATGGAGAAAGAAATTGTCCCGGGCCCTCCATTTAATCCCGAAATTGAAGAGGTAGAATTATTCAGTCATCCTGTTAAAGACAAAAAAACAGGTAAACTACTAGGTGTAATTGAATTTGTCAGAGATATTACTCAACAGCAAAAAGCATCAAAAGCTCTTGAAAAAAGCGAGAAAAGGTATAAGGAATTGTTTGAAACAACAGGTACGGCAACATGCATTTTTAATGACGAGGGATATATAACATTATGTAATTCTGAATTCGAATCATTAAGCCGGACTTCGTTAAAAGATATATTGAAACAACAAAAAAAATGGTCAGATTTTGTACATCCAGATGACCTGAAGAGGATGAAAGAATACCATGAAAGACGTTCTGCCGGAGAAGTCAACGTGCCTACATCGTATGAATTTAAATTTATTGACAAAAAAAATACTATCAAGTATGTCTATCTTAACATTACAGTCATTCATGACACGAATGAACGTATTGCTTCATTAACTGATTTGTCATCTTTAAAAAAAGCTCAAAACGCGTTAATAGAACAAAAAGAAAAGTACAAAACAATTTTCAGATCGGTAACAAACGGGATTATTATCATTGATGATGATAAAATTATACAGGATGTGAATCCTGCAGCATGTAAAATTTATGGATATACTAAAAAAGAAATGACCGGGATGAACGTCCTTAAACTGATCCATAAGGACTACGAGCCTCTTTATAATTCATTTGCCCGGTCAATACAAGATAAAGGATATTTTAAGGGAGAATCAGTTGATGTCAGAAAAGATGGTACACGTATAAATATTGATGTAAGAGGTACAAGCATAATATTGGATGGGACAAAATATTTACTGGCTGTTTTATATGATATTACAGAACAAAAAGAATCACGAAAAGCACTTATCGAGAGCGAAAAGAAATTTGAAGAACTTGCTGAATTACTCCCTCAGGCTATTTTTGAAACAAATATTGAAGGTGTTATCACGTATACCAATGAATGGGGATTTAAAATTACAGGTTACAAC
>CAYPTK010000120.1:6920-8394 GCA_964413555.1 uncultured Bacteroidales bacterium
GGTTACAACCCTTCTGAACTTGAAAAAGGAACGCGTATTAAAGACCTGATCATACCCCGGGAATATTGGAAAATGAAATCTAATATTTCAAGGATATACAAAGGAGAAAATAACATGCCCAACGAGTACACGATTTTGAGAAAAGACGGCACTACTTTTCCTGCTTTAATTTATTCGCAGCCAATCATTAAAGACGATAAGCCCGCGGGGTTAAGAGGAGTAATGGTAGACATAACCATACAAAAACAAACAGAAATAGAGCTAAAAGAAGCCAAAGAAAAGGCAGAAGAATCAGACAGGCTTAAATCCGCTTTTTTGGCCAATGTCTCTCACGAGATACGAACCCCGATGAATGGCATCCTTGGATTCAGTGAATTATTAAAAAACCAGAATATTCCGATAGATAAAAAAAATCTTTACATTGATACAATTTTGGCCAATGGCAATCATTTGGTAAAAATATTAGATGATGTGATTGATATATCAAAAATTGAAGGAAATCAGGTAAAGATTGAATTTCATGAATGCAATCTGAATTCATTACTCAATGAATTACATATCAGCTACACGACAAAGGCCAAACATAAAACAGATCTTGAAATCAGGCTGCATAAAGCGCTGCCGGGTAATGACTCAATGATTTTTATTGATGAGACAAGGCTCCGGCAAATCATTTCTAACCTGTTAAGCAATAGTGTGAAATTCACTGAAAGAGGACTGGTTGAATTTGGATACGTGATTAAAAATTATGAAGTTATCGAATTTTTCGTGAAAGATACCGGACCGGGAATTTCAGTTTTAAAACAAAAATTTATATTCGACCAATTCAGACAAGTAGATGAAAGTAATACACGCCAGTATGGAGGTACCGGTATCGGCCTGACGTTAGCCCAGCGATTGGTACATCTTATGGGTGGGGAAATATGGGTCAATTCCAAAGAAGGTGAAGGCGCGGTATTTTATTTTGTATTGCCTTATCATCCTGTGCCAAATAATCATGAAATAACTGAATCTATGAAATTATCAAATAAAATGTACAATTGGGAAAGCAAGACAATTTTAATTGTTGAAGATGAAAAGACAAATTATTTTTATATCAGTGAATTGCTATCGCCCACTCGTGCAACGTTAATTCACGCGGAGAATGGAGATAAAGCCATTGAAATATTTGAAAACAATAAAGACGATATAGATCTTGTTTTAATGGACATCCGCCTGCCCATGAAAAGTGGATATGAAACAGGAAAAATCATCAGGAATATTAAAAATGATGTTCCAATTATTGCACAAACTGCATATGCAATGAAAGAAGATAAGTACAAAAGCCTTGAAGCAGGGTTTAATGATTACATAGCAAAACCGTTTAACAGGGAGCATTTTTTAAATATTATAGACCAATATCTTTCCGGCAACCCTAGGTAGTGTCCGTCTATAAAGTCCGACTTCTTCGTTATGCTCGATGGAAAAACAATCC
>CAYPTK010000121.1:0-2616 GCA_964413555.1 uncultured Bacteroidales bacterium
GGGCTTAGGCGCCTTGCATCTGCACAAAGCTAATGGTATGAATGTTCCGGGTTAATCCACCACTGGCCTGGGAAGATGTCCCGGGAGGAACTGCCAGTTTTGACCTGAGCATAAAGGGCCCGGATGCTCCAACGGGTACTTTTGTTCATTGGCTGGTATACAATATTGATAAAAACCCGAGAGAAATCAAAGAGAATTCAGTCCCCGGCAACCAGGTTGAAAATCATTTTGGAAGAAAAGAGTATGGAGGGCCTTGTCCACCTTCAGGTGTACATGGTTATTATTTTAAAATTTACGCGTTGAAAGTCGAGAGGATAGAAACGATTGGATCAATAAAGGAATTTGATGAGAAGGTAAGTAAACATGTTATAGATGAAGCAGAACTAGTGGGGAAGTACGAGAAGTAAAAAACATGAAGATCAAAGTGCATGCGCACTTTGATCTCGTTAATGTTTTTCTTACTCCATTTCAGCAGTGTCAGCTTCTGTAGTGTCAGTTTCTTCCATAACAGCAGCAGTGTCTACTTTTTTCTCCATCGCTTCAGTTTCTTGTTTTGCTACTTCAACAGTGTCTTCTGTAGCTTCACCGTTTTCTTCAGTTCCTCCCTGTCCACCACAAGAGTTTAAAGAAATAAAGCTAACCATAGCGATCGCGGCAAGTAATAAATTAATTTTTTTCATCATATTCATTTTTTTGGATTAGAGAATTAGGTTGATTTGTTTACAAATCTATAAAATAAATTCATATAACAAAAAATATTTTTTTTAAAAAATTTAATTTTTTTTAGAATTCAGAAGGATTCATGGTGATATTCATCATTTTTGGTTTTGTAAATCCTTGTAATTCAAGTTGTTGCAAAAACCCCTGAATATTAAAAAATTATATAATAAAAATAGTGATTTTTATTAACTTTAAATAAAAAACACGAATACAATCAAGTTATTTACAAAAATACACGATTAGCATTTATCAATTCACGCGTTTTACATTCATTTTAATCCTTTGTACGAACCTTTTCTAAACCATGAATGTAGAATTTATTGACAGGCCTTGTATGCAAATGGCCATATCGTTTTATATTTATAGCCTGTCCATAATGAACAAGACAAGACATCATTTTTATCATTTCCATCACCCTTTTTTAAAAAACTTAACGCGGCAGATTATTTATTATATTTGTTGCCGAAGGGATTTCAAGAGTTTTTATATACTGTTCCATTTTTTCTTGCATTATCCCGGTAGTGCTTGAAAAAATCAATGTTTATACAAAACTCCTGAATTTATGACACGAAGGAATTATTAGACGGACACTAATTATGTAACCAGGACTTCTTTCAACGAAAGGTAAATATGAAAATTGCAGTCAATACACGTTTGCTGATAAAAGATAAATTAGAAGGCATTGGATGGTTCACGTTCGAGGTATTAAAAAGAATCACCCGGCGTCATCCTGAGCATGAATTTATTTTTTTGTTTGACCGGAAATATGATGAGGAATTTATTTTTTCCCCGAACATTCAGCCTCGAATAGTGAATCCACCGGCACGCCATGCTTTTTTATTTTATGTATGGTTCGAGATGATGCTCCCGGGCGTGTTAAAAAAGACAGGAGCAGACATGTTTTTGTCACCTGACGGCTATTTGTCTTTGAACTCACCAATCCCGTCATTGCCTGTTATACATGACCTGAATTTTGAACATTATCCTGAAAACATACCATTTTTTGCCCGGAAACATTATCAGTATTTTTTTCCAAAATACGCGCGCCGGGCAACACGAGTTGCTACCGTGTCGGAGTACACGAAACAAGATATCGTGAATACCTATCATGTCCCGGAAGAAAAAATTCATGTAGTGTATAATGGTGCACATGAAGGATATAAACCATTACATGAAAACGCGATTGAAAAAACCCGGGAAAAATACACCAATGGTTGTCCTTATTACATATATATTGGTTCATTGCATCCCAGGAAAAACATTCATCGCATGATGAAGGCATTTGATTTATTTAAACAATCGGTCAATACCAATATCAAACTGGTAATCGCGGGAGAAAAAATGTGGGGACAATATGATATTGAGAAATTATATCGATCATTACAATTCAGGGATGACATTCTGTTCACGGGAAGATGCAACGCGGACGAATTGCACGCGTTGCTGGGGAGTGCTTTATCCCTGGTATTCGTGTCGTATTTTGAAGGATTCGGCATCCCGGCTCTTGAATCAATGTATTGCGAGGTGCCGGTCATTGCATCAAACGTGACCTCGCTCCCTGAAATATGTGGTGATGCCGCGCTATATGCAGACCCTTATTCGGTTGATTCCATTAAAGGCGCGATGATCGAAATGAGTGGCAATGGCCAGCTCAGGAATGACCTTATTAAAAAATCAAAAGCCCGGAGAAACGAGTTTAGCTGGGATAAAACTTCCGGGCGCGTGTGGAATGTAATGGAAGAGGTATTAAATGGTGTTAGTCCATAGATTCAGCTAACCCCGGTACAGTCATTCTTCCTCGCGGGGCAGGCTTTATCATGCAAGCCTCGTGATTGAACATGATATTTCAACGCGCCCGAAAAAGTGCGGCCGTTTTTCAAAGCCCTGCGGCAGCTG
>CAYPTK010000121.1:2626-8324 GCA_964413555.1 uncultured Bacteroidales bacterium
ATTATACATCATGGCGTTTTTACAGCTTAAAAAATATTACAGGGAAGATGTTATTGAGGCAGGATGCGATGAAGCGGGCAGGGGATGTATCGCCGGGCCTGTTTATGCTGCTGCCGTCATTTTTCCAAAGGATATTGATATTCCCGAATTGAATGACTCCAAACAATTATCGGAAAAGAAACGATATCAATTGAGAGAGATAATACAGGAAAGAGCCCTGCACTGGTCAGTCGCGCGGGTTGACAACCGGCGGGTTGATCAGGTTAATATTTTAAATGCAGCATATGAAGCAATGCATAAAGCATTTGACCGGCTGACGGTTTGTCCTGATCATTTGATCATTGATGGAAACCGTTTTAAACCTTATAAAAACATCCCCCATACCTGCATAGTAAAAGGAGATTCGAAGTACCTGTCCATTGCAGCAGCATCCGTGCTGGCCAAAACTTACAGGGATGATTACATGCTTGAATTACATGAACAATACGCGATGTATGGCTGGGATAAAAATAAAGGGTATGCAACCTATAAGCACCGGTTATCTGTATTACAAAACGGTATATCACCATATCACCGCAGGTCGTTTAACCTGGATGCCATTCAACTTAAGCTCGATTTTTAGAGTCAGGGAAGCCCTCCTGTTTTTTTACACGAAGTTTTGGTATCGGGCGTTATAGTCTTTAATCACCTGTTCTATAAATTCTGCAGGGATGTCTTCCGAGCGGATTCCCATTTTTTGTTCAAACGCGCTTTTTAATTTAACAATTAATTTCGATGATGTGCCGGTGTATTCATTTTTCTTTAAAAAATCAAGCGTTTCTTTTGCAGTATATATGTCATTAGCAGACAAATGAGTTACTTCAGGATATTTTATTTTGTAATCTTCCGGTAGCTCGGTGTAAATTGATTCCCGTGAAAATTTGTTTTTCATCCTGATGACCGAGGTATTGGCTGCTAAATCACCAACACGTTTGCCTTTGCCATTCGTGATAATCGTGATCACGGCTATTCCACCAAATAAAAATGTAACATCAACGATCCTGAAAATCCATCGTAAGAAATAAGAAATAAACCCGGCCCTGCTACCGTCCGAGTTCATCACTTTGATTTTCATGATTTTTTTACCAATGCTTTGCCCTTCCATGAACACTTCGAAAAGAAGGTGATATAAGACGACCGGGAGGAATATAATAAACCAGTATATGTACCCGGTATTCCTGGAAATTCCTGAAATTAAAAGCATGAACATTAAATACGCGCTCATGAATAAAAAATCAAGAACAGTAGCAACGATCCGTTCTCCAACGCTCGCGACAGGATGTTCAATTTGAACGTTTTGAGCACTTGTTATTGATAAATTTTCCATTTTTTTTAATGTTTTAACATTTTTTTATCAAGTATTTCTTATTTTAGGAGCATCAAAGATATTGATTTTCGGTTTTATGCCTGATCATTTTAAAGATAAAAATAATTATTGACGAAGTTACATGAAAGAAATCGTTTTTATACATAAAAACAAGAAAAAATGGGAACGGTTTGAACAGGTTCTTCAGAAGGGATACAAGGTAGCCCCGGATGAACTCAGTGCATTATTCATCCAGTTAAATGATGACCTCGCGTATTCCAGGACCTATTATCCTCAATCATCCATTACCTCTTATTTAAACGC
This sequence comes from uncultured Bacteroidales bacterium, assembly GCA_964413555.1. Lineage (GTDB taxonomy): Bacteria > Bacteroidota > Bacteroidia > Bacteroidales > JBBRXJ01 > CAYMKE01. The sequence continues at coordinate 4,296 of CAYPTK010000121.1, forward strand.
GTTAACGCGAAACGCGTACACGGTTATTTACCGGAATAAACCGGTGACCACCAATAAAATCTTAAAATTCTGGAAGCGTGACTTCCCTTTACTGTTTTACAGCATCCGTGAAGAAGTGTTGTACTCGTTCCTTATTTTTTTAATTGCATCGTTGATCGGGGTATTGTCAACCCATTATGACCCTGAATTCCCGAGGATCATCCTGGGAGATCAGTACGTGAACATGACCCTGGATAACATGGAAAAAGGCGATCCAATGGCTGTATACAAAAGCATGGAACAGATGCCCATGTTCCTGGGCATAAGTATGAATAATATTTATGTTTCATTCCTCGCGTTTTTATTCGGGTGTTTCACGGCACTCGGCCCCGGGTATCTTCTTTTGAAAAACGGGATTATGCTTGGCACGTTCCAGTATTTCATGATCCAGGAAGGATTTTTAGCTGAATCAGCAAGCACTATATGGATCCATGGAACACTGGAGATATTCTCTATTATTGTTGCCGGGGCAGCAGGTATCGTGCTGGGAAACAGCATTGTATTTCCAGGGACTTATTCAAGAGGTGTTTCCTTTCGGAAGGGTGCCGCGAAAGGAGGCAAAATTATTTTCGGGTTGATTCCTGTCTTCATCCTGGCAGGTTTTATTGAAGGTTTCATTACCCGTTATACAGGGGCACCTCTCGTGTTAAAATTATTTATCATCACCAGTTCACTGGCATTTATTGTATACTATTATATAATACTTCCTAATCTATTAATAAAAAAATCTAAAATCAAAAACAATGGAAACCCAGGTTCAATTTAAACAAGAACGTGATTTTGGCGAAATATTCAATGCTATTTTTGCTTTCATCCGCCAGGAATACAAGAAGTTTGGTAAAATGCTGTTATACCATGTTGTTCCTTTTCTTTTAGTAATGGGGGTTTTAACCGTGATAACCCAACGTGCATATCTCAAGTCTCTTTCATATTCAGCTTACGATCATAGTCAATTGGGCATGTTTGCAAAAATGAATGTCTTTACTTTGTTAACCGTGTTTTGGGCATTAATATCCCATGTTGTCGTACTTGTAAATACATACAGTTATATCACCCTGTATGTTCAAAAAGGAAAAGACGGGTTTACCCTGAATGAAGTCCGTTCCAAGGCAATGTCTAAATCTTTATTGGTCATTGGAGTTTCAATTGTAACAGGATTAATCATCGGTATTGGAACGATTTTGTGTATTATTCCCGGGATTTATCTTGGTGTTTATTTAAGTTTGATTTTTGTGATTTTATTCCATGAAAACCAGGGGTTTAGTGAAGCCTTTTCCCGTTGCTTTGATTTGGTGAAGAATAATTTTTGGAACACGTTATTGGTTTTGCTTGTTGTATATGTTGTTATCTATCTCATTAGTATTGTTTTGTCTATTCCTGCAATAGCTTTGGGTATTGGAACTGCACTTACTTCATTAAAAGCAAACTATGAAATGATGAAAACGTCAACAGGAATACTTATTTTGGATGCCTTTACCACCATCTTATCTTACTTGTTATTCACGGTTTCGCACGTGGCCATCGCGTTCCAGTATTTTAACCTGGTAGAAAAAAAAGAAAAGCCCTCGTTGGAAGAAAAAATAGAAAATATCAATCAATAAAGTGTTTTGTCAAATATGATTCACAAGAGTTGCAGGATCATGAATATCGTTTTGTTCATGGTTTTCTTTTTTTCCATTTTTCAGCCTGGTGCACGCGCGGATGAAAATTCACCGGGGAATAACCACCAGGCAAACACGCTTAAAATAAAAAAAGATCATCAGGATATCGAGATACGCGCCCCGGGTGATCAATTTTTCGAGTCATATTATGATGATAAAGCATACCAGTACCATCAATCCGCGATGCACGAGGAGGGCAGTTCTTTTTTTGACACGATATGGTACTGGCTTGTTAGGATGTTAAATAAAACCAGGGGTGTTTTTAACTTGTCCCCTGTTATTTTCAATATATTATTGGTCATTATTTCAATTGTTTTCCTGTATTTCCTGGTCACTAAAACGCGCGTTTATAATTTATTTTATTCACGGGACAGGGCCGGGAAAATTCCCGTGTATGAATTGAATGACGAGCCTGAAGAAGCAGACCTGGATGCATTATTTAAAGAAGAGTATTCAAAAAATAATTTCCGGAATGCCATCCGCCTTCTTTATCTTAAGTTATTAAATATTCTTGACAGCCAACACCTTATTATATATTCCAAAGACAAAACCAACCAGGATTATTTAAAGGAATTAAACCCGGGTAAGATCCGGGATGAATACAGGAATGCCGTGAGAATATATGAATATGTATGGTATGGACAATTTTTTATAGATAAGAAAGATTGTGACCGGTTTATTCAAAATTATGAACATTTATTCAGGATGGTAAATGGGTAGAAAATATAAATATATAATTATCATTTTAGGGCTTTTGACCCTGTTGGTATTGGTGCAGCATTTTGCTCCCAAGCCGGTCAACTGGGATTATCATTTCAGTGCATCAAAAAAAATCCCTTATGGTTGCAAGGTGTTAAAAGATATGCTTCCGCGTGTCTTCTATGATAAAGAAATATCAACAAATAACCAGTCCTTATACCCGAATTTTGAGGTTGATGAACCAGGCAAAACCAACCTTGTATGTATCACTCGTTTTTTTAATTTAACCTCTTTGGATTGCAATGCATTATTAAACTATGTAGAAAAAGGCAACCATGCATTTATTTCTGCAATTCATTTTGACGGGCCCTTTGCAGATACGCTCGACATCGAGACCGGCCATCTGCCCCAATCCATTGAATCAATTACCAATACCCCTGTACAATCATCAACCCTGCATTTTGTAAATCCCTCGCTTAAAAGAGATACTGGGTATTATTTTTCAAAACGACTGCCCATTAATTATTTCCGTTCATTTGACACGGCCAATTCTGTTGTTTTAGGTCAAGACAGCAGGAGTTTGGTTAATTTCATTAAAATACAATACGGGAATGGATACGTTTACCTTCATTGCCAGCCATTGGTTTTTACAAATTTCCATTTGTTATACAGCAATCATGATTACGCTGCAGCGGCATTGTCATATTTACCTTTAAATACCACGATATGGGATGAATATTATAAACCATACAAGGTGCAAATTCGTACCCCGTTAAAATTCATCCTCCTGAATCCACCGCTAAAAACCGCGTATTTCTTAACGCTTTTGGGCATTATACTGTATATCTTTTTTGAAGGAAGGCGTAAACAACGGAAGATCCCTGTATTACAACCACCCGGGAATGATTCCGTTGATTTCATTAAAACAGTGGGGAAATTATTTTTGCATAATTATGACCATAAAGACATCGCGTTAAAAAAATATAATTACTTTAATGAATATGTCCGTTCAACCTATTATTTATCTACGAATAATATTGATTTTAATTTTTACAATGCCCTTTCGCTCAAGTCAAATGTAGATATATCAATTATCCGGGATATTTATGAAATTGCAGAAAAAATCAAGTCAGCAGACCAGGTATCAAAAGAACTACTCAGGGATTTATATAAAAAAATAGAAACATTTTACACTAAATCAATCTAAATAATTATGGAAAACGAGAAAATATTTGAAAACCGGATTGACATTACACCCTTACAGGAAAAAATCGATCAATTAAAATCAGAAATTGGCAACGTCATTGTCGGGCAAGACGAAATGGTCAATCAACTCATCACTGCTATTTTAGCGAATGGACACGTGTTGATTGAAGGAGTGCCCGGTATTGCCAAGACACTTTCCGCGAAACTGATTGCCAAAACCATTTCAGCAGGTTTTTCACGTATCCAGTTTACTCCTGACCTGATGCCTTCGGACATTATAGGAACAACTGTTTATAACAACGGAAAGGGAGCTTTTGAATTCAACCAGGGGCCGATTTTTTCCAATATAATCCTGATTGATGAGATCAACAGGAGCCCTGCTAAAACCCAGGCAGCCCTGTTTGAAGTAATGGAAGAACGCCAG
>CAYPTK010000122.1:0-1205 GCA_964413555.1 uncultured Bacteroidales bacterium
ATGTGAGTTTTGAGATAAGTGGTGGGAGATGAGGGATGTGTAGGGAACATTCTTATAATTCTAACAACACGCGTTCAATAAACGTGCATTTATATTGTAAACAATAAAAAAAATTATAAACTAAAATAAACGGATGAAGGTATTAAAATTTGGAGGAACTTCTGTTGGAAGTCCTGAAATGATAGAGAAAGTTAAAGACATTGTTGAAAGTCAGCCACAAAATTCAATTGTAGTGGTGTCTGCTTTTAAAGGTGTTACAGATCAGCTGACGCGGATGTTGTCGTTGGCAAAGCAGCGGAATGATAGTTATAAAGATGAGTTGGAGTCAATGATTAAACGCCATCATGAAACCATTGAAGCAGTTGTGCCCAACAAGGGCCACCAGGATTCTATGAAGCGAAATATTGATAAGTCTTTTGAAGAACTGGCCAATATGTTGAATGGCATTTATTTTCTTAAAGAGGTCACGAATAAAATATCTGACCACGTGTTAAGCTTTGGCGAATTGCTTTCAGCTTATATCATAGCTGAAATCGTTGACGAGGGATTTTTTATTGATTCGAGAAAAGTGATCATCACGGATAATCATTTCGGGAAAGCCAACGTGAATTTTGATATAACCTATAATATTATTCAGAAAAAACTGGAAGGCGGGAATAAGATTTTTATCCTTCCTGGATTTATCGCGTCTGATGAAGAAGGGGAGACCACGACACTCGGGAGGGGAGGCTCTGATTACACTGCAGCCATCATTGCTTCCGGTTTAAATGCAGATGTTCTCGAGATATGGACTGATGTTGACGGGGTATTGACAGCCAATCCCAAGATAGTAGACGGCGCTTTTGCCGTGGGCCAGCTTAGTTATGCCGAAGCAATGGAACTATCTCATTTTGGGGCAAAAGTGATTTACACCCCGACAATACGCCCCGTGTACCTGAAAAATATTCCTGTTGTCATTAAAAACACCTTTAATCCTACTGCTAAAGGAACTGTCATCAGCAAAAAAGGAGATACAGGTAAAGAGACACTGATCAAAGGAATTTCTTCAATAGACGATGTTGCTTTATTGACATTGCAGGGTGCTGGAATGGCTGGTGTCCCGGGTATTGCAAGCCGGTTGTTCGGCGTGTTGGCCGACCGGGAAATTAACATCATTATGATTACTCAAGCTTCATCAGAGCATTCAATCAGTTTTGCCATTGACC
>CAYPTK010000122.1:1215-8293 GCA_964413555.1 uncultured Bacteroidales bacterium
GGCAGATACAGATAAAGCACGAAAAGCCATCGAGAAAGAATTTTACAAAGAAATGGAACTGGATCAGGATATTCAAATAGATATTGAACCACATTTATCCATTATTGCTGTCGTGGGTGAAGGAATGAAGCATACCCCGGGAATCTCTGCATCAATATTTCAGTCTTTAGGAACCCACGAGATTAATGTCGTGGGAATAGCTCAGGGGTCTTCAGAATTGAATATATCGGTTATCATTACAAAAAATGATTTAAATAAGGCTCTGAATGTTATTCATAAAGGATTTTTCCCGGAATAATATTTAAGAATATAATAGTCAATTCGTCCGTGTCCATCGTGTCCGTTGACATTGCTATGCTTGCCCCGGGGTTGCTCAATTACACCAATTGTGCATTTTTTGGGGATCTAAGCCCCTGGGCCGGACTTGATGATAGACCGGGTCAATGGCCTGGCATGGAACTATAAACACTTAAAACCCGTGAACAATGAGATTGAATAATATATTTCATGAACAAATCTATGCATTAAATGATTGGATAACCAAACTGGGAGTTGCTCCCGGGGTGTCCGATTACGTGCTCGTGTTTTTAGTTGTATTCGTTGTTGCCGTTTTAAGCTTGTTAGCTAATTTCATTGCAAAGAAGATTTTATTAACAGCGATTTCACATTATGTTAAAAAAAGCAGGATATGGTGGGATGATATTCTTTTAAAAAGGAAACTATTTGACCGTTTAGCACACTTTGCCCCTGCATTGGTTATTTACTTTTCATTTGGCTTGATCTCCGGGCATCCTGAAATCATCCACCTGTTGAGAGCAATTGTAGGCATCTACATGATAGCACTCGGGATTTCCGTGTTTGACGCGCTGATTAATGGCTTTCATGAAATATATAGCAATTTAGATGTTTCTAAAGACCGATCCATTAAAGGGTTTATCCAGATACTAAAACTGGTTTTGTATTTTATTGGCGGGATATTGATCCTTTCCATTGTTTTTAATAAAAATCCATTATACTTTTTAACCGGGCTGAGTGCAATGGCTGCCGTGTTATTGCTTGTTTTTAAAGATACAATCCTGGGATTTGTAGCCAGTATCCAGCTAACAGCCAATGACATGGTAAAGTTGGGCGACTGGATCACCATGCCCAGTCATGGTGCTGATGGAAATGTAATAGAGATTACATTGAACACGGTCAAGGTAAGGAATTTTGATAAAACCATTAGCACGATTCCAACGTACGCGTTGGTGTCCGAGTCGTTCAGTAATTGGAGAGGGATGCAGGAGTCCGGTGGCAGAAGAATAAAAAGGGCCCTTTATATAAATGTAAAAAGCATTAATTTTTGTACTGAAGAAATGCTCGAAAAATATGAACAAATAAGGCTGATATCAGGATATATTAAACAAAAAAGAGAGGAAATAGAAGAAGACAATAAAGCCAGGCAACTTAAAAAAGATGATATGCTGAATGGACGCCGACTGACAAATATTGGTGTATTCAGAAAATACATCGAATCGTATATCAGGAATCATCCGAAAATACATGGTGATGGAAGCTCGTTCATTGCAATGGTAAGGCAATTGCAGCCAACAGAGAAGGGCCTGCCGCTTGAAATATATGCTTTTAGCAAAGAACAAAACTGGGCCGTTTATGAAGAAATACAGGCAGATGTTTTTGATCATTTATTGGCAGTGATATCACAGTTTGATCTCACGCTATTCCAAAATCCAAGTGGTGACGATTTTAGAAGTTTGAACACCGCGCTTGTAAGTCCTGAATAATAATGTCGTGTCGGGCCAAGTGTAGCCAATGCCCCTTGCCGGGTTGCACGGGGATGCAGGAAGGGGTTTACGCTATAACATAAAATTAAGATTTAAACTCGCGGAAACAGAAAATTTCATTGTCATGTTTTATTGATTGTTTTTATCATGTTTGTTTCATAAAAAATTTATAATATTGCATTAAATAAAAACCAATTTATCATGAATGCATTTTCAAAAGTTAAAGAATATTTACTTCAGATGGAGTACAATATTTTACAGGAAGACCAATCAGAAGAATTATTTGTTGTTGAAAACGAAGATGCCGGGATTCATAAATTAATCATTGATTGTGAAGACCCCATCCTGATTTTTGAATATCCTTTATTCAGGTTAAACAGCAGTAATCAGCAAACAGCAAAGGAATTATTAGCAAAAAACAGGGATATCATTCACGGGGCATTTGCATTAACAGATGATGATACTGTTATATTCCGGGATACTCTTCAACTTGAAAATCTTGATTTCAATGAAATAGAAGCCACGTTGGAATCACTGGAATTATTATTGGCAGAATATGGTACTCGTCTTATAGAAATATCAAAAATGAATTAATTATGGGATTATTTAAACGTATCTTTAAAGTAGGTGAAGCAGAAGCGCACGCCGCCATTGACAAACTCGAGAATCCTATTAAAATGACCGAACAAGGGATCAGGGATTTAAAAAAACAACTCGATAAAAGCCTGCAATCATTGGCAGAAGTTAAATCGGTAGCCATCCGTACCAAAAAAGAAATGACAGACAATGCTTCCAAAGCAAAGAATTATGAACATAAAGCCGTGCAACTCATTCAAAAAGCTCAGTCAGGCGAGATGCCCGAGGAAGAATCAAACCGCCTTGCTACCGAAGCACTTAAGCGCAAAGAGGAAGCAGAACGACAGGTTCAGCAGTCTACACAGCAGTATAATCAGTTACAGGGACAAATTTCCCAACTCAATAACAACGTGGAAAAATTGAAATCCAACATTGCCAAATATGAAAATGAGCTCAAAATGCTAAAAGCTCGCTACAGGGTGAGCCAGGCAACGACAAAACTCAACAAATCCATGGCAAACGTGGACAGCAGCGGAACCATTTCAATGCTGGAAAAAATGAAAGATAAAGTAGACCAGCAGGAATCGTTGGCCCAGGCATATGGTGAAATATCCGGTGAAGGACAAAGTATTGACAATGAAATTGATGACGCGTTAAGCGATTCATCAGAAGTTTCTGCAAGTAATGCATTGGAAGACCTGAAAGCAAAGTTAAACAAGAAATAAACATTATGGCCTTTAACCTCTTCAAAAACAAAAAGAAAACAAATTATGACCCGCTAAATATCCAGGTGACGGATTTAAAAAAGGGATTTGTTTTTGAATATGACTTGAAGGAATGGCAGGTAGATGCAGAATATACATATGACTGGGGAAATAATGAATTCAGCAAAGAATTTAAGATTTCCTCGGGCGATGACATGAAATTCCTGAGTGTTGAAGAAGATGACGAAATAAAGGTGATATTATTTGAAAAAATACGTCTCGGCAAAATAAAAGAGAACATTCAGGAAGAAATTGCCGGCAACAATAAACCACCGGGTACAATTACTTTTCAACAACATGAATATTTTCTGGAAAACGAGTGCCCGGGATATTTTAAAGAAGAAGGTTCACGAAAAGAATGGATGGAACTTATCAGTTGGGATTATTACAATGAAGCCGGGGATAAAATAATCACCATTGAACAATGGGGGGATCGTGAATTTGAAGCATCTTTCGGGAAATTGCTCAAACCATTTGAAATCTCGAACATCATCCCCGCGGAACAATAATTTTTAAATCCATAAATATATTATCATGGAAAGAGGAAGTACATTTTTAGTCGTTATATTAGGTGTTTTTATGCTGATCGTGATTAGTTCAGGCAAATGCAGCAGGGAAGACCAATACAAATACCAAAAAGAAGGATTGGATAAGGTGATCGAGAACAACAGTCATTTATCCGATTTTACCGTGATCCTTAAAGACATGGATTACCAGGATAAATATAAGCACCAGTACCAGGTTGTATATCCTAAATCAGATACCACTTTCGACACGAGGACGACACGATGGTATATCGTCTCCGATCGGTTTTTTAAACAGAATCTGGATAACCTGGGCATGGAGATAGCTTCCAAAAAAGATGGCAAACTGACAAAGAATGTAGCACCAGCCGGGTATTCTAATTATGTAGGCAATGAGAAATATGGCACCTGGAAGCAACGGGATGGAAGTTCGTTTTGGGAATTCTATGGCAAATACGCCATGTTGTCAAGCATTTTTAACATGGCAACATTTCCTGCACGGCAAAGTTACTGGAATAACTACCATTCGAATTACCGGAATGCAGGACGAAATTATTACGGACCAAGCGGTTATTATGGCACAAAAAATTATGTCAATAAAACATCAGCAGGAAAAAATACTTCATGGGGAGCTAAACCTCAATCATTCAGGGAACGTGTTCGAAGCAGGGTCCAAAAAAGTTCGTCCTCACGGATTCGCCGCGGCGGATCAAGATACTCCGGCAGTTCAAGCTACAGGTCAAGAAGCGGGGGCTTTGGAAAATAATCATTTAAAAAAATCATAAAACATGGAAGAATATATTAAAAATCCAAACCTGGTATTGATCATTGAAACACTTATTTATTTATTAAGTGCTTTCATCTTGTTTTTTATTGGAAAATTGGTATATGATCAGATCAGACGAAAAATTGATGTAAAGAATGAACTGGTGCAAAAAGACAATTTTGCTTTTGCCCTGGCCAATACCGGGTATTATATTGGCTTGTTGCTTGCCATTGGAAGCGCCATCATCGGGCCATCTTCCGGAATATGGATAGATGTAATGGATATCGGCGTGTATGGTTTATTGGCAATTATTCTTCTGAATATTTCGTCGTTCATCAATGATAAAATCATTTTGTACACGTTCAGTACCAAAAAGGAAATAGTAGAAGACCAAAATGCCGGAACAGGCATCATAGAAGCAGCCAACATGGTTGCTTCCGGAACAATCATCATGGGGGCTGTCACCGGTACCGGGAAATCGTTCTTTCCAGATCTTCCCTTTGGCTTATTGTATTCGGGCATCATCACGTCGGTTGTTTTTTGGCTTGCCGGGCAAATCGTGTTAATACTCGGCGGTTTGTTTTATAACATGATCACCCCGTTCAATGTTCACGAACACGTTGAAAAAGATAATATAGCCGTGGGGATTGGTTTTTCAGGTGCAATTGTAGCATTGGGTATACTTATCGGCCATAGCATTAGTGGTGATTTCCATTCATGGGGAGAACACTTTATGGAAATGGCTATAGAAATGCTCGTTGGATTTATATTATTGCCTGTTGTCCGCCTGGCGACCGACAAAATCTTGTTGCCCGGGGAAAACCTTACAGACGAGCTCATTAACCAGGAAAAACCAAATATTGGAGCCTCTGTTATTGAGGCATTTGCATACATTGGCGGCGCGATCTTGATAACCTGGTGTTTATAAGCCGTGTTTTCCCTTGATGTCCGCTAACATTGTTATGCTTGCACGAACATTGCTCATGTATACCTGTTTGCCGAGTGTTTCGGGTGCCTGTCAGACTTGTTGCCGAACATCATGAAACAAAAAAACAGTTCTATAGGCAAATGCTTTGCAACACGTCAGACATAATAGACAATCATTAATTACTTGACAAGATTGAGAAATAAATCCTATATACTTAAGGTTGCACTTTTTGCAACCGGGTTGTCCGGTATTGTATCTGAGTATATCCTGGCCACGCTGGCCAGTTATTTATTGGGAGACTCCATCGTGCAATGGGCACTGATCATTTCATTGATGTTGTTTTTCATGGGCATTGGCGCACGAATCACTAAATTTGTTTCCAAAAATGAATTCATCCTCTTTATCCTGACCGAGTTCGCGCTGTCTTTAATCGTTTCTTTTGCCGCTTTATTATCATATTCCGTTGCTGCTCATACCATGTATGCCGGTTTGTTAATTTACATTCTAGCCATTATTACCGGGACACTCATCGGGATGGAATTGCCATTGGCAGTCAGGTTAAATAATAAATTTGAAGCACTAAAATTTAATATTTCCAACATCCTTGAAAAGGATTATTATGGAAGCCTGGTAGGAGGTTTGTTTTTCGCGTTTATTGGATTGCCACACCTGGGGTTAACATATACACCGTTTGTGCTCGGTGCAGTTAATTTACTGGTTGCCATTGCCATGCTTAATTTTTTCCCTTCTATTATTAAACCCGGCAAAAGATTATCGCTAAACATTGCAGCTATCGCGTTGGTCGTGGTGATTGTCACGGGATTACTAAATGCACGAGATATTATTTTTCACGGGGAACAGAAAAAATATAAAGACAAGATCGTTTATGAAAAACAAACCAGGTATCAAAAGATTGTCATTACCCGGTGGAAAAGCGAATACTGGTTGTATTTAAACGGTAACCTGCAGTTCGCGTCTTATGACGAACCATTGTATCACGAGGTATTGGTGCACCCGGCCATGAAGTTGTATCCCATTCCAAAAGACATATTGGTGTTGGGTGGGGGAGATGGTTGCGCGGCCCGTGAACTGTTAAAATATCCAACAGCCCGTTCAATTCAATTGGTTGATATTGACCCTGTAATGACCAAACTGGCTCAAACTCACCCCGTGCTGACAGAAATCAACAACAATGCATTTCAAAGCAATAAGGTGCATATCATCAACCAGGATGCTTTTCAGTATGTCGTGAATGACAACCGGTTTTATGATGTCATCATCATAGACCTTCCGGATCCGAGAAATGTAGAACTGGCAAGGTTTTATTCCCTGGAGTTTTATTCCATGCTAAAGAAACATTTACGTCCAAACGGGATTGTCGTTACACAGGCCGGTAGCCCGTATTTTGCTGCCAGTAGTTTTAGATGTATTTTGAAAACAATGGAAAAAGCAGGATTTTCAGCAATACCAATGCATAACCAAATCATAACCATGGGGGAATGGGGTTGGGTACTCGGGGTAAACAATAATATTTCGGATGAGCAGATTATTAATGCCCTGCAAGGTATCCGGTTTCAGGATATTCATACGAACTGGATCAATCATGATGCCATGTCATTGATCACCTCGTTTGGCAAAGATTTTTTTATTGGTGATACATCCTCCATAGAAGTAAATACCATCCATCATCCTGTTGTATACAGGTATTTTTTAAGTGGTACGTGGGATTTGTATTGAAT
>CAYPTK010000123.1:0-8256 GCA_964413555.1 uncultured Bacteroidales bacterium
GTAAGGAAGAATGACTGTACCGGGGTTAGCGGACATTATGGACAAACACTAATTAATGCAATGCCTTGTTTTGAAGTATTTTTTAATGTGTAATAGATTTTCTAATGCATATTTTGGGTTGAATCACGAAAAATCGTGGTTAATTTTGGGTTTATTTAATACTATCTGTAATCCACGTCACCGAGCGCCTGTTTTGCTTAAGTTCCCTGTCGTACTCGCGGGCTAATTCAGAAAGTCTCTTTACAACGTCAGGGTGTTCATCTTTCAGGTTTTCCGTTTCGGAAATATCCGTCTTCATGTTAAACAATGCTGTATCAATTGATCCTTCGCGGACTTCGACAGGGTCCCCGCCTTTTCCTCCTTCCCTGCCATCGATGGTTGGATAAGCGTGAGGATATACCAACTTCCATTTTCCGCTTCGGACGGCAATGATCTCTGAATCGTCCCATTCATGGCTGTTGTCCCCGCCCATGTAAAAATAGTAAGCTTCATGTGGCGATTCTTCTCCCGGGTTTTTCAATAAAGGAAAAATACTTTTCCCGTCAATGGGCAGCTTGGGAAGCGGGGCGCCTGTTATATCAGCAAAAGTGGGCAGCAGGTCAATGGTCATTGCAGGTGTCCGGCATACTTCATTTTCAGGAATCACCCCTGGCCATTTCATAATACAGGGAACCCTGACCCCACCTTCAAAATTGGTTTTTTTGCCTTCTCTGAGAGGTTCTGCATTTCCCGCGTGAGTACCGTAAATTAAAAACGGGCCATTGTCAGAAGTAAATATCACGAGTGTATTGTCTGTTAAACCGTGTTGTTCTATCTTACCAAGTATCTGCCCAACGGAATGGTCTATTTCATGGATCACATCGCCATACATTCCGTTTTTGGTCTTTCCCCTGAACCCGGGCGACACTCCAAGCGGTACATGTGGCATACAGTAAGACATGTAGATAAAAAATGGTGATTCATGGTTCCGGTCTATAAATTCAATGGCTTTATCTGTACACCTTTTCGTGAGATAATCCGGATCGGGGTTATATTCAATGATGGAATCGTTTTCGATTAAGGGCAAATGCGGGAAAAACAGGTTTGCCTCTAAAACGGGTGGATAGGAAACATCTGGAGTAAAATCATGCGCGTTGGGTATTTCCAGGTAATCATCAAAACCATGTCTGGAAGGATAAAATTGAGGAGCCCTTCCCAGGTCCCATTTCCCATACATGGCGGTTTTATATCCCACTTGCTTTAACAGTTCACCCATGGTCATTTCCTTCTGGTTTATACCGCTCCACACGTCAAAGAAAATTGCATCAGGTTCCTCTTCCCGGAGCTCAAGGATTCGTTGTCTTTGTACCTCGTTATAAACAGACGTGTCTACTTCATCAATGGGCTGCCCGTTTTTTCGGGCATTGTCTGGCTTATCTAACGAATTAAGGTTCCGGGAAGGATAACAACCTGTTAATATTGCAAAGCGCGAAGGCGTGGAAGTTGGTGCAGCCACGTAAAAATCCGTGAACCGCGTACCCTCCTTCGCCATTTGGTCAATATTGGGCGTTTCAAAATCTTCCGCGCCATAACAACCCAGGTCAGCATACCCCTGATCATCGGTAAAAAATAAAATGATGTTTGGCCTTTGGCTTATACTTTTCTTCTTCTCCTTACTTGAACACCCGTTCAGGATAACCAATAAAGAAGCTGCTTGTGCTATTATAAATCTAATTTTACTCATATCTGATTTTTTATATGATTTTTACTATGATTCTACCATGATTTTTAATGGTATACACCAATATATACTTAACCGTTTAAGTATATATATACAAATATAATATTTTTTAATCATTTAACACGTGAATTTAGAGTTAAAAATCAAAAAATTGGGTCCTATCCCTGAATTCATTTTTTCAACTGTTACATCAGGCAGTAAAAGCTTTTCAAACAAGGTTTCACCGGAATATTGCCTATTAAACTATGTATCAGATTTATCCTGTGCTTCCGGAATCATGAACATTTGCTCATGCAGGGCACACGACATGTATAAAATAAAAAAAACATGTTAAAAAAAGCAGAAAGCGGAAGAAGTACATAATTTGGGTTAAAAAAATAAAACCCTGTTCCAAAAAATTCGTAAACAGTTAAGTGGACTTCTAAAAATTCCTTTCTTTCAAAAAACAAATAAAATCTCAAAAAAAAATGATCATGAAAAATTATAAATTCATCACCACGGGTATTTTATTTTTCCTTTTATGTTCAATTGTCAATTATGCTGCACTGACGGTAGACCATGATATTACACGTGACACCAGCTGGACCCTCGCGAACAGCCCGGTAACCGTCACGAAAGCCGATTTCGCGATTCATGACAGCGCTACATTAACCATTGAAAAGAACGTGGTAGTAAACCTGGTTCCTTCCGGCGGTGGTGTAACTGTTAACGGCACGTTGATCATACAAGACGGGGCCATGATAAAAGTTTATGAAACAGTAAAAATAGAAGAATATTGAACCGTCAATGCAAATGGTACTTATACCAATAAAATAACCTATGATGAATACAATGCAAATCAAAAATGGGACGGGTTTTATTTCAAAAAAAACGACTCCGTGTATCAAAGCAGTTTCGTGAATACTGAATTTAAAAATCTTGAACGCGACATAGCAGTCACTGAACAAAATGTAACGTTCGACTCGTGCACGTTCGTTGCCAATGACTTTCAGAATAATCATTTTATTCGTACCTGGGGCGGCCTTACAAAAGCAGCCAGCGCGTTTTTGCATATTAAAAACTCGTCATTCAACATCACGAGTATTTATGATTGTAGTGGTTTTGGATGTGACAGGTCCCTGATCCAACTGGACGGCATGGATGCAATCATTGAAAACAATACAATGGATTATGTCTCCTCCGGGGGAAGCATTAATACCGTGAATGGCATTAAAGGTGTAACATCCAATACAGAGGCATTTACTTTAGATGTCATGAACAATACCATGAACATCACGACAGAAACAAATTTTATAATGTGCAACGTGTATGGCGTGAATTATTCTGAATACGAAGTCACGGGCAATATAATGAATAACACCATCACGATCAACACCAACATGAATGGTTATGGTATTTATAGCTACAAGGAGACACTGGTGGCATACAATGAAATAAATATTTATAAAACCGCGTCAAACAATAGCCAGTTATTCGGGATATATGACCTGAATACCCTGGAAAATTGCAATGACAAAATAAAAGGCAACATCATAACCCTCGCGACTGATTCTGCACACGTGAGCCATTACAAGTTCACGGGAATATATATGCAATCAGGCAAAGCGGTGAACAATGTCATCAAAATTGATTATCATAACACCACGGAATCCGCTTCTATTATCGGGATCAGCAAAAATATTTACCCGGGTTGCATAGACAATAACACGATTAAAATCAACCATCCGAACACGTCAGACAATGTAAAAGGCATTTATTTCTCAAATCACCCCGACACTTCAGAAACCATTTACATCCGGAACAATATCGTGGCAGGCAGTGGTGTGGATAGCGCGTATGCATTTTATAAAGACGGGCTGTGCATTGCAAAAATGGAAAACGCGTACAACCTTATTTACAATTTTGACAATGAATACTTTGATATGACTCCCGGTACAGGACTGGTAACAGGTGACCCCTTGTTTGCAGACGACAGCCTTACCCTCGCCAGCACGTCGCCGGCCATTGACTCGGGTGACCCTTCCATGGATTATTCAAACGAACCAATGCCCAATGGCGGGAGGATAAACATGGGTGCATATGGCAATACACCCTTCGCGGCACGGACTGGTGCAGACTCGTTACGTGTTAACGTGAACGCTGACCCTGCTACTGCCGGGCTGGTGAGCGGGGGTGGCATCTATCATTACAACGACACGGCCACCTTAACCGCCACCCCTAACATTGGATATCACTTTATTCACTGGGAAAAAGACGGGCTTGAAGTCACGACTGATTCGATTTACCGCTTTAACGTGACAGATTCAGGCACGTACACGGCCAATTTCTCACTCGTAACAAGCTATTCAACAAAAAAACAAACCAATGAGGGATTTACCATTCACCCCAATCCCGTGAAAGAAAAATTCTATATTGAATTCCCGGGAAACATGCATGTTCAAAAAATGACCCTCTCGGACATGACCGGGAAAACAATCCTTGAAAAAAACACGATACACCCCGGTGATATCATAGATATGTCATCATTTAATAATGGAATATATCTGATATACATTGAATCAAACCAGGGACATTATGCAGGGAAAATAATCAAAGAATAAAATAATGACATGGCCAATGCATTAATTTTCATTCTCCTTCTTTACCCTTGTACTGATACAATTTTTTTTTGTTCAATAATGTTTATTATCTTTATCATTATTATTAAAACCTCCCTATGCACATTTCCAACAACACCATATTAAATACCATTCCTCACGCTGCTGTTTTAATCGATCCGGATTATATAATCCGGTTTGCAAATAAAATGTTTCATGAAGCATATAAGCTGGATGGAAAAGAAATAACAGGTACACGTATCTCGTCTGTCTTCAACAAAAAAATCTATACAGGAAAAATCAAACCCCGGATTGACGAATGTTTGAAAGGGAAACAAATTCATGACATCATACCGATTACACCCGGTGATGCATCTTCAGACATCATGGACGTGAATTATCATCCTGTTTACAGTGATGATAACAAGGTGAACGGGGTCATGATCACCTCCCGGGAAAGTAAACAAAAGCAAACCATTCAAAAAAAAGAAATATCTTCCGGCCAATTATTACAAATCCTGAATACTGTTGAAGACGTTGTAGTATTAATCAACCTGGATTTTACAATAGACAGCATAAATAACGGGGGCCTCAGCTTATTGAACAAAACACTTACAGAAGTCCTGGGAAAAAAATGCTATGACCTGATTTGCGGAAATGACGGGCCTCCTGATTTTTGCCCGATACTCCAAAACAATAACTCTTCATTAACCGAAGCCACGGAAAGATATTATGAACATTTTGGAAAATATTTTTCATTAAAAGCATCTCCTGTTTTAGATGACCAGGGAAATATAGTTCAGTATATTGACGTGATGAGGGATATTGATGAATTGAAAAGGTCTGAATTAGCTGTTCGTGAAAAAAATGAAGAGATCCGGTCTCAAAATGAAGAAATACTATTGCAAAAAGAACAAATACAGGAAAGGAATGAAGAAATTGTCATGCAAAACGAAGAATTGCAATCCAATTTAGAAGACCTGCATGAAGTAACCAATAAGCTTAAACAAAATGAAACACGCCTGTCAACCGCTGAAGAAATCGCCGGCATGGGCAGCTGGGAATACAATATAAACACCGGGACAATATGGTGTTCCGACGGCCTTTACCAACTATTTGACATTCCTCTTGCAAATAACACGGGGATTAACATGGATAAACTAACCTCCCTCGTGCACCCTGATGATAAAGAAAAAGTAAATAAAACACTGACAGACGCGATCCAAAGCAAAACACCTTATAAAATTGAACACAAAATCATCACGTCCAAAAACAAAACCATTGACATCATATCACGGGGCCATGTTGAAACCGATGAAATTGGCCATGCAATGAAGCTGAAAGGCATATTGCTTGACATTACCGAACGAAAAAATTCAACAAACCTCGTCATCAAACATAACAAACGCCTGAAGGCCCTTACCCACTTTCGTAAATATTTGTTGCACACGGACAACGAACAGCAATTAATTGACAACACGTGCAAGGTCGTGGCTGATATCCTTGAATACCCGGTCGTGCTTGTCAGTAAAAAAATTAACAACCCGTCCAAAGACATCCGGGTCATTGCCTCACGCGGGATTGAACAAGAATATGTAAAAGACATCAGGGGATCATGGGGAGATGACGAGTACGGGCAAGGCCCTGGCGGATTATGCATTAAAACAGGTAAACCGCGGGTTAACCTGGTGAACGACCCATCCCTGGCCCCCTGGCACGATAAAGCAAAACATCATCAAATCCGGTCGCTTTGTGCCATGCCGGTGCATGTACACGATGAAGTGATTGGTACCATCGCGTTTTATTCATATTATGAAGACACGTTCAACAGTGATGAACTTGATTTTCTCCAAAACATAGCCAATGACCTGTCTTTTGGCATAGAAACCATCAGGGGAAATAATAAGCGGGTTGAAATACAACAAGCATTGATTGAAAACGAACAAAAACTTGCTGCTATTTTCCGGGGGGCTCCCATTATCATGATGTTGTTAGACAGCAAAGGACGCGTGTTAAAAATCAATGACCCGGCGCTTGTCTATGCAGAAAAAACAAGGGAAGAAGCCCTTAATTTGAAAACAGGTGAAGTCTTTGGATGCATTAATGCAATAGATAATAATATTGAATGCGGTGCGACACGAGCGTGTCAGGGATGCAATATATGGAACACCGTGAAAAAAACATTTGACACGGGAAAAAACCTGTACAAAGTTGAAGCACGATTAACAAAAAACATGAACGGTGTACCCGTTCACTATCATTTATTGATTTCCACTGCTTTGTTTTCCTCTTCAGAACCTGATACAGTACTGGTGTCTATAGATGACATTACGCAGCGTGTAAAAGCAGAAAATAAACTAAAAGAAAGCGAGCGAAAATTAAAAGAAGCCCAGTCAATCGCCAGGACAGGAACTTGGGAATTTGATATCATTCACGATAAATTGTATTGGTCTGATGAAGTATTCGAGCTTTTTGAAGTAAACCCCGAAACATTTGATAACACGTATGAATCATTCCTGAAAATCATTCATCCTGATGACAGGGAAATGGTAAACAGGGTTTATGGAGAATCATTAAAACATAAAAAACATTACCAGGTAGAACACCGGATTTTGTTGACCAACGGGAAAATAAAACATGTTCTTGAACGATGCCATACAGAATACGGCCATGACAATAAACCGCTTCGTTCGGTTGGTATTGCCATGGACATCACCCGAATCAAACAGGCTCACGAAGAAACCATCAAGGCAAAAAACGCGGCAGAACAAAGTGAAGAAAAATTCAGACAATTAGCCGAAAACATAGACCAGGTATTTTGGCTTCGCACGGGAACAGATATGCTATATGTCAGCCCTGCATATGAAAAAATATGGGGAAAAAGCTGCCAGAGTTTGTATGATAACCCCGGCTCATTCCTCGAGAGCATTCATCCTGATGACAAGCAAAAAATGATCAGTATATGCAATGATCATCAAAATACTCAAAATTCAGAATACCGGATTATACGCCCGGATAATACCATCCGGTGTATATGGTCACAATCATTCCCGGTCATAACAGAAACTGGTGAGATTGACCGTATTGCCGGTATTGCCGAAGACATTACCGAACGAAAAAAAGCAGAAAAACAAATACAGCATGCATTACAAAAAGAAAAAGAGCTCAATGACCTGCGTGCACAATTTGTTTCTACAGTGACTCATGAATTCCGTACCCCACTCGCGGGGATCTATTCCAACACGCAATTATTGGACAGGTATCACGAGCGTTGGGATAAAACCAAGAAAGAACGCAGCTTTAAGCGAATATATAGTGCTATTAATACCATGTCGTCTCTGCTCGAGGACGTATCAATCCTGGGCAAAGAACAAAGCGGCCGGCTTAAAATCAAACCGGAAGACACGTGTTTGTATGATTATATCGAATCCCTGGCTGAAGAAGCCAATGAAACAAACAATGATAAACAGCCAATTAAAATTATCAATTCATTCCCGCGCGAAAATGTCCGGGTTGACCAGACATTACTCCGTCACATCATGATCAATGTATTCACCAACGCGCTAAAATATTCCTCGGGAGATGACCCGGCACCGGAACTTACAATTCGCCCGGGAGACAAGAAAGACACGATATGTTTTATGTTAAAAGATCATGGCAAAGGAATCCCGGGGCATGAACTGAAAAATATTTTCCAGCCTTTTTACAGGGCATCAAACATTGGAAAAGATAAGGGAACAGGACTGGGCATGTCCATTGTTAAGAGAAGCATTGAAATTCATGGCGGAACCATTGACGTGCAAAGCGAAGAAGGCAAAGGAACCACGGTTACCATGCAAATTTCCTTCTTTATATAGTGTTTGACTATCATGTCATTGTCCAGACTTCGTTACGCTTGCCCCAAAATTGCTCATTTACACCAGTAAACCGAGTATATAG
>CAYPTK010000124.1:0-6255 GCA_964413555.1 uncultured Bacteroidales bacterium
GGGCTTAGGCGCCTTGCATCTGCACAAAGCTAATGGTATGAATATTCCGGGTTAAGATGCTCTATTGCTGAAGCAACCCGGCGGGAACAGGCCCTCGGGGCCGTTTTTTAAAAAAGTTTTAATTGTCGCGGGCCATCAGCAGCAGGTGGTTTTTCTTTTCCAAACACGGTACGGCCCCCGTATTTATATGCATTCGCTTTTTCATGCTCTATAAAATCGTTGTATTTTGAAGCGTCCGGGATGAATTGATTCTCGAGCCGGACACTCACCTCATGTAATTTTTTCAATGCTTTCTGTTTGTCGGTATGGCCTATCCTGGCTTTTTTTACAGCATTTTTTAATATCCTCACGGAAGCATCGTACACGTGGGTTTCAACAGCATAGGGGTGACGGTCTTTGCCGCCATGCGCGAATGAAAAACGTGCAGGGTCTTTAAAGCGGGAAGGGGTTCCGTGAATGACTTCGCTGATCATGGTTAATGACCTCAGGGTTTTAGGGCCTAATCCTTTAAGTAAAAGCAATGATTCAAAATTTTCATAATGATGTTCATGTGCCAGGGCCAATGTACTTCCCAACCGCCGAAGGTCCACATCAGATACACGGACGTCATGACGAGAGGGAAGACTCAGTTTATTCATTTCTATCGTGATCTTTTCGGGCTGTTCACGTGTTACAGATAAAATCCCATTCCGCGTGGGAGAAGCAAGTTTATCTGTCAGATTTAAGATAAACCCCTGGTTTTGTCCACATATAGAAGTATGTGGCTCTTCTACAAATGACTTTACAGCCGAGGAATGCCAATGGTATCTTCTCGCGAGCCTGTTTGCCTCGCTCATGCCTTGTTGAACAACAGCCCATTCGCCTTTGTTTGTCAATATGAAAGAATGCAGGTATATTTGGAACCCGTCTTGTATGGCCGTGTTATCAATCTTAGCGCTTAAGCGGCTGTTTCGGACAAGTTTATTCCCGTCAATCCCTGTTTTATCTGCAATGGCAAGAATTTCACCGGGGGTATTTCGGGAATGCTTCCCTCTTCCACCACAGATATAAATCCCCAGTTGGCCTGAAATGGGATTAATGGCTTGTTTGAGTGCTCCCATCACGGACGTGGTAATCCCCGAGGAATGCCAGTCCATTCCCATTACACTGCCCAATGATTGAAACCAAAACGGGTCGCTAAGCCTGGTCAATACTTCAGATGTGCCATAATCTTCCACGATGGCTTCAATAATTGCCCTGCCCAGTTTACTCATCCGTTCATAAAGCCAGGGCGGTACTTTCCCATAGTGCAAGGGTAAATCGGCATGTCCGGATCGTTTCATCTGTTTATATTATTTTTTTTTAGTGGTCATATAGCTTGCGCCATGATGATAATTCATTGACAATGTAAAAACCTAAGAAGACGTTCAATGATCATTCGATGAGCGTGTCAACGTATTTGTCATGGCTCGGTTCACTTGATTATTTTTTAATAAAAGATTTCAGCATTTCTCTCACGTGTATGTAATTTTCAATACTGTATCGTGCAGCTGTATTACCAAATCCTACTTTTATTTTGTATGCATGTTCAGGGAGGTTTTCAAACAAATACTCATCACTCCATTCATCGCCCACCCCTAATATAAAATCAAACACGTTATCATTATATTCAATAACCCGGCTGGCAGCAGTACCTTTATTGACGCCACTGTTTTTCAGTTCAATCAGCTTATTCCCTTCCATGATTTCAAAATTCTGATTTGAACCCAGGCTGCTCAATTCATCTTTAAGGTCCATCGCGCGTATGGCAACCATTTCAGGGTTTGCTTTCCGGTAATGCCAGATCAAGGAAAAATACTTCTCTTCAATATGGGCCCCGGGAGTTCTGTCGGCATACAATTCGAGAATAGGGCGCACGTTGTTTTTCCATTCATTGTTTTGTTGCTCAATAAGTTTCCAGCCTTTCCCCGGTTGTTTAATCCATGTCCCGTGTTCAGCAATCAGGTAGTAATCGTTTTTACCAAACCATTTGTCAATCACTTCTTTATCCCATCCGGTAATCAACACGATCTTGGTCTCCTCGTCTTTATTCAACTCCTCGAGTATTGAACATAGTTCCGGATCGGGTTTGGCATTTTTATGATGATGATGAAAATCAATCAGAGTACCGTTATAATCAAGGAAGAGAATCCGGTTTGCTGATTTTTTAAAATCATGCTCAATATTTTTGATCATCTTGTTGTCAATTTTATTGGCCAGGTATTTTCGTTGAAGCTCAATGACCTCATCGAACCTGCCCATGAAGTCTTTGGCCCACCTTACAACGTTGTACCTGCTGATTCGCTCCTGCATGATGGTGTTGCGTTCAATTTGTTCGTCAACAGGCATGTTCAGTGCATTATATATGGCATCTGCAATTTTATCCATGTTGTTTGGATTGATAATAAGCGCTTCGCTTAATTCCTGTGATGCCCCGGTCATTTCACTCAATATCAGTACCCCTTTCTGGTCAATTTTAGAAGCTATATATTCCTTTGCCACCAGGTTCATCCCGTCGCGTACTGGAGTTAAAAGCGCGACATCAGCATACGTGTAAAGCTCAATCAGGTTTTCAAAAGGCATGGAACGATAAAAATACCATATTGGAGTCCAGTTGATTGATCCGAACTCGCCATTGATTTTGCCGACCAAACCGTCAATTTCACGCTTCATGTTTTGATATTCTTCAAGGTTACTCCTGGAGGGGACCATGAGAAGAATAAAGGTAACTTTTCCCTGGAATTCAGGATACTTGTGAAGAAAATGATGATAGGCTTCAAGCCTGTTGGGTATCCCCTTCGTGTAATCAAGCCTGTCTATGGACAGGATTAATTTACCTTCCGGGAACATCAGGTAGTATTTTTCTATTTCTTTATGCACTTCCGATTTATCATGTACAGATCTTTTTTTGATGTTTTCGGCTGCTATATGAAACTTGTCATAATCAATGCCCATCGGAAACGCGTCAACTTTTACCACGCGTTCGGGGAGCGTGATTTTGTTAAAATCAATGTCATAGCCCATTAATCGCCTGACACTGCTTATAAAGTGCCGCACGTAATCAAACGTGTGAAAACCGATGAGATCGGCTCCTAACATACCTTTAATAATGGGCCTTCGCCAGGGTAGTATTCTGAATACTTCAAAAGAAGGAAAGGGGATATGAAGGAAAAAACCGATTGATACGTCAGGATTTTTCTTCTTGATCATGGAGGGGAGTAGCAACAGGTGATAATCATGTATCCATATTTTTTCATTACCCTTCAGGTTTTGAATGATTTTGTCTGCAAAAATCCTATTCACCCGGTAATAGGCATTCCAGGAATCAAAATCATAGGATGTGAATTCAGTGAAATAATGAAACAGTGGCCATATTGTTTCATTGCTAAAGCCATAGTAATATTTATCAATATCTTCTTTTTCAAGGTAAACAGGCATGCATTTTTCCGCTTCCAGTTTGTCCCCGATCTCTTCTTTTTGTTTTTTATTCACCGCGTCTTTATCTACCCCGGACCATCCAATCCATAAACTCTCGTAGTCTTTATAAAATGATTTCATCCCTGTTGCCAGCCCGCCAACACTGGGTTGAATATCAATTTCATCATGATTGACAGAGATATTGTAAGGCAACCGGTTGGATACAATGATAATACGACTCATAAAATAATTTCTTTTAGTGTTTTATTGTGTTTTCGAAAATACAAATATTTTGGGAAAAGTAAATGATCTTGTAATAAAAAAGCATTTATACTTATAAAAAAAATGAAATGCAAAAAGTATACCGATTTAATATGTTCATTCATGATTATATCTATACAATTAATTTCAT
The DNA here is from genome assembly GCA_964413555.1 of uncultured Bacteroidales bacterium. Taxonomy (GTDB): domain Bacteria; phylum Bacteroidota; class Bacteroidia; order Bacteroidales; family JBBRXJ01; genus CAYMKE01. Next base: position 3,848 of record CAYPTK010000124.1, read on the forward strand.
TAAAATATACATGTTAAATGACAAATTTTATTTCAAAAAGAAATTGATTCATGAAGTCATGAAATTTGGTAAGATGTTTGATAATTAATTTATTCAGGAGATTTTTTTTAATTAATAAATTTTAGATATAGTTGATATTACTATCTAAATGATCAATATTAAAAATGAATCACTATCTTTGTAAAGACAAAAGCGGGAATAGCTCAGAGGTAGAGCATCAGCTTCCCAAGCTGAGGGTCGCGGGTTCAAATCCCGTTTCCCGCTCTTTTTTAAAAAAAGTTAATAAGCGAGTTGAAATACATAATCATTTATATCCTCGGTTTTTTATTCGTAGTTAATCATATACAAGGCAAGGGCCCTGTAAAAGATACAGTTGATTTTCATGATATTGAAAAGCCTGTTCCATTACATGCACCAATATACCTTAACAAACTACCCGCGAAAGACACTGCATTTCAGGAAAAACATGAACTACAAATCAAACAGGCCAATGCTTTTTATGATACCCTTAAAGCATGGACAGATAAAAATTTCATTACAAAAAGAATATATTATTATGTTATTTCATCTCCATCACGTGAAGAAAAAGAAGAAAAAATCGGAACCGAACGAAATGTTGTTAATTATTTCCCATTCAATAATAAATATATCAAGGATATAAAAATAAAACAGCTGAATGTATTCGGGCCTACGCTGCAAGATACATCAAAAGCCCCGGGGTCGTGGGTTGAAAAGACGGCAAATAAATTTCATGTTAAGACAAGTAAACGAATGATAAGGAAGAACATGGTTATCCAACAAGGTGATAAGATAGACCCTTACTTGATTGCAGAAAATGAGCGGCTTATCCGGCAGCTGCCATATATACAGGATGCTCGTATAATTGTTGAACCCGTTGAAAATACGGATTCTGTCAATATTATTGTTTTAACAAAAGATATTTGGCCCGTTGGTGTTGGTGGAAATATTAAAAGCATCAATCATTATGATGTTGAGATTTGGCATACCAACATTGGAGGATGGGGGCACGAAATAGAGAACAAGGTGCTTTATGACGCCCGAGAACCTGTACGTTTAGGATATAATGGAAGTTACCTTATCAATAATATTGGTGGTAGTTTTATTAATTCCATATTCGTTTATAAAAATGAATTTGGAGTAAAACATTCCGGTATAAACGTGTTCCGGGATTTCTATTCATTGAACACCAAATATGCAGGAGGAATTAAAGCAGGAATTTTTCAACGAAATTATTCAAGGTTAGAACATGACCTTTATAAATACTACAAATACGATATATGGTTAGGCAGGTCTTTTCGTCTAAATAAAAAGGGATTGTCAAAATCTACAGACAGGATAATGACAGCTGGCAGGGTTCTGAATTACAATTATAAAAGGCGTCCGGGAATTACCCCCCTGAGTCATTATAATTATCACAACAGAACCTTGTATCTTTGGAATATAGGATGGTCAAGGGAATGGTATTACAAAAGTAATTTGATTTACACGTTCGGGAGAACAGAAGACATTCCCTGTGGTAACCTTATTGAATTAGTTGGAGGAATTGAAAATAATGAATTCTATCAAAGGCCCTATACAGCGATGCATTTTTCCAAAGGGAATTATATCAATTATGTCGGTTACCTCAAAGGCAATATTTCATTGGGTGGGTTCTGGCGTGGTGAACAATTTGAACAAGGTGCCTTGAGGGTAAAAACTAATTTTTTCTCTAATTTGATTATACTGAATCATATCAAATTCAGAACTTTTGTTGATATATATTATATAAAAGGGCTGCAACGGTTTAACGATGAGTATATATCTTTGGATAAATCACCTGGAATTGAAGGGCTTTCGGGTAATTCATTAACAGGGAATGAAAAAATAACGATGCATACAGAACTGGCATGCTTCACCCCAATCTATTTTTATGGATTCAGGTTTGTCATATTTGGGGCATCTGATATCGGGCGCGTTGCACCAATAGATAAACGGTTAATAAAACAACGCTCGTATTCAAGTGTCAGCCTGGGTATTCGTGTTAGAAATGAACGGCTGGCTTTTAAAACATTCCAGTTAAAAGTAAGTTATTATCCTCTCGTTCCTGATGATGGTTCTGTCACCTTTGTTGAATTTTCGGGTATAAAATATTTAAAATTGAATAATTTCAAAATATTTTTCCCGGGTATAATTCCGTTCTGATATTTAAATATTATAAATCCAGGTTAAATTCCTCTTCTTCATATAACGTTACAATTCTGAAAGAGCTTAGCGAGGAATCGGAGCTATGATATGTCATTGCATAATAGTAGTCTGTTGGTACATCTGTAAAAACAACCTGTCCTTTTGTATCTGTTTTACCGGTAAAAACAGCATGTGGTATTAAATCCGAGTAATAACCGGTATAG
>CAYPTK010000124.1:6265-8241 GCA_964413555.1 uncultured Bacteroidales bacterium
GAGGTAGTCTGCATCGGCCAGAGGTGATTTCGTCCCTGTTTTAGGTATATCTTCCCTTGTTTGAGCAGAAACAGCAGCTATGCAAAACGAAAAAAGCATGGCTTTCGAAACTATTAAATTAATTTTTTTCATGTTAATTTTTTTCATGATATGCTTATTGTTATATAATATTTAAAAATCTAAATGTCATGAAAAAGAATGTTTTGCTTGTTATTACAGGGATTTTATATTCATTTATTATTTCATCCCAGGACAAAATCTATTTTCCTTATTTTGAAGTAATGAATATGCATCATGAATATCAATATTCGGCTTCAAAATTATTCAAAACATACATTGAAAATTATCATAATTATGTTGTTGTCTTACCGGAAATGAAAGATTCCGTATATCCGAGAGAAACCCATCAGGAAATCAACCAAAAAGCAAAAACACTGGGAACAGACTTTTTTATGACAGGCGATATTAATGTAATGGGCACAACGGCCATTGTTTCAGTTACATTATATGAAACAGAAACAGGTACAAGGGTCTGGCAGGATATGTTAAAAGCATCTTCCCCTGATGACCTTGATCCGGTTATATTACGTTTAGCAAAAGCAGTGGGGACAGATTCAAAAGCCTCTGCCAGGGGAGATATCTATTCTGTATCCGGGTATGAATCAGAACAATTAAATAAAATCTCAGCTCAGTATAATTGGGGAATATTTATAGGAGGGATGTATAATTTTTATACAGGTATTGAGAATAATTTTTCAGCCGGGTTTGGTATAACCTTTTCTTATGATATACGGAATGTTATTTTAAATCTTAATGGAGACTTGTTTTTTGGAGATATAACCCATTATGATTTTAATTTAACCACATTGGTTCCGTTAAGTGAAAACCCTGTTACTCCTTTTGTTGGAGCAGGCTTAGGATATGGAGGGTCAGGGATAGAAAATGATGATACGTCTATAAATAATTCAGGTTTGATATTGTTTCTAAGAGGAGGATATATTGTAAATAGAACGTCAAGCGTTCATATGAAAGCAACAGGTTCGTTATTCGCTCCTGCTTATAAAATCAATAATCAGATACCAATGGGGGTCATGTTGACTGTATCCTTCCTGTTTTAAAATTCATGCTGATGAAAATAAAAAAGGCCTTAAAACATTTTTTTATACTCATATTGGCAATCATAATATCAGGTTGCGGAACAACAGATATATATGTGCCCCATTCAGATGTTGATATATACATCAACAACGTACAAAAAGGAAAAGGAACTGCTGAAATTACAAGAACAGGAGTTCCGAAAAAAAAACATATTACAGCTAAATATGAGGGACAATTAGTTGGAGAAAAAACGATTAAAAGAAAGTTTAACCTGCTGACCGGTATTGTTGGTTTGTATACATACGGGATCGGATTAATATTTTGCTGGCAATATCCTAATACTGTTTATGTCCCTGTAGATACTGAAATAATTTATGGTGTCAATAACAATAGAAATATCTGGATGGAACCGCCCAATAAATGGGATAAATAGTGGCTGTCCATAATGTCCCGTTTGCTGCGTTACACCCTTCACGGAAATTGCTCATTTATTCAAGTAAACTTCACATTTTCCAGGAAAAAACAGTCTTGCAACCCGGAATTTATGAACTAACACTCATCTTGTGATGTTTTTTTATATTAAAACCATTGATACATATCTTATATTTCTTATAAAAAAAAGCCACATCGTGAATGCAATGTGGCTTTTTTTTGACTTATAGACAGACACTAATTAGTGTCTGTCTATAAAGTCACTTTTTTGCGATTAAAGCACCAAATCACAAATTACAAATTACAAATAAATCTCAATATTCAATGACCAAATTTTTAAACAAAAAAACTAAGTCAATAATTATAAGTCGTTTAGGTTATTGATGTTTGGAGTTTGAGTTTTATTTGGAATTTGGTTACGCGACTTTATATGACTTTATAGACAA
>CAYPTK010000125.1:0-8222 GCA_964413555.1 uncultured Bacteroidales bacterium
TGATAACCTTGCAGAATTGTTTTCAAATGCTGCTATAAAAATCCCTACCGTGTTAATGGAGAATCACGGGGTGCTTACCACGGGAAGCAACCTGCTTGAAGCATTCGATCGTCTTGAAGTTCTTGAATGTGCTGCTAAAATGACTTATTATACCGAATTAATGTATGATAAAAAAGAGCTTTCTCCTGATGCTATTAGAGAACTTGACCAGCTATTCCCTAAATAGTGTTTGTCTATAAAGTCCGATATCTGCGTTGTTGCTCAAATTTTAAATCCTCAAATACGCCAGTATTCTGCGGTTTAAAATTCTCACACGCCTTGATCTCGAACTTTATAGAGCAAACACTTGACTCTATGGACAGACTCTAAAACAGAGCCTGTCCATTTATCCTGAAAATAAAATGGTATCTCCACTAGCAAATATCCCGGCAATACACCCTGTAATAAGGCATGCAAGCGTGGCAGCTATCAATGCCCTGAAACCAAAACGCGCTAATTCACCTGTACGTTCAGGAACCAATGCCGAAATTCCACCGATAAAAATTGCCATTGATGCAAAATGAGCAAACCCGCACAAAGCATACGTTGCAATGATAATTGACCGTTGATGTTGAATAACCCCTTTATCGATAAGCGAAGCAAGGTCCTGATATGCTGTCACTTCTGTAACCACAAGCCGTTCACCAATAATCTTTGATATTTGCCCGGCATCTTCTACCGGAACTCCCAGGATAATTGTAAACGGGTAAAATACATATCCTAATAAAATTTTTAAGGATAATTCCTGCATACCAACCCATCCACCAATCCATCCCAACAGCATATCTAAAAGTTCCACGAGGCTTATCACTGCAATTAATAATGCCACTATGCCCACGATCAGTTTTACACCGGAATTTGCACCATTTATGATAGCAGAAAATATATTATCCTCTTTTTCATAATAAGGCTTTACATTTTGCCCTAATGTTTTAGGGATTCCTGTTTCAGGCATTAATAGTTTTGAAGTGATCAGCGCGGCCGGTGCAGAAAGAAAAGAGGCTGACACCAGGTGCCCGGCAATCATCGGAAAATACCCTTTGAGAGTAAAAATGTATATAGCTAAAACATTCGAGGCCACTGTTGACATCCCCAGGGTTAAAACTGTAAACAACTCTGAATGGGTCATGTCCTTTAAATAAGGTTTAATTGTAAATGCCGACTCGATGCCAACAAAAATATTACTGGCTGCCAGCAGTGATTCAGCGCCGGAAATACGTGTCAATTTTGTAAACACGAAAGCAAATCCCCGAATGACCAATGGAATGATTTTCAGAAAATACAAGATAGACATGACAGCAGAAAAAAATATAATTGTCGGGAAAGCCTGAAATGCAAGAATATAACCTATTGATTCTTTATTTGACCCGGGAGGTACAGCCAATTTACCAAATACAAATTCTGCACCGGCTCGTGCTGCTTCCAATACTTTCACGACCATGTCATTGATCGGGATAAAGACCTTTGCTCCCACGGGCAATATAAATATAAACAGTGCAAATACAATCTGAAGTGCAATTCCCCAGATAATCAGTCGCCAATTGACGGTTTTTTTATGAGGAGAAAGCAGCCATGCAAATACCAATAAAATAATAATTCCCAAAAAACTAATAAACCGATACATGCATGCTGTTAATTATCAGGTTAAACGAAATGCCCCAAGGACATGAATGTTTTGTTTATCAAATGTATTGAATGAATTGACTGCTTCGTCTGTATTTTCTATAACCAATTCAATATTTTTTTTGTCCAGGTACTCTTTCACTTCTTTGTCCACTTCCAATTCTCCTGTATTTCCTGATCCAATGACTACAGCATCAGGCTGAACTTTATCCAACGAGTCCTTAATATCCGAGAGTTGAAGATGTAGTTTGTCATCTCGTTGCCAATTGGGTATAATTTTACTGGGCAAAACCATCAAGTCTTCCGTGTATTCTCTCCCTCCAATTGTCATTTTTCCAAATTCATACGCATCTATATACATAATAATAATTTTTGAGGTAAACAGATTTGTTTACGGTGTAAATATAATAATCATATTCAATATCTTCAAAAGAATACCAAAATAGGTTTAAAGTCAATTGTTATTATTAATTTTGTTCATTAAAAAACACCTATAAAATTATATTTATGAAGATCATTTGCATAGGCATGAATTACAAAGAGCATGCCAGGGAACTGGGGAATGCCCCCCCGGGAAAACCGGTTTTTTTCATGAAACCGGATAGCGCGCTTCTCCGGAAAAATCAACCATACTTTTACCCGGATTTTTCTTCACGAATAGATTATGAGATAGAGGTGGTTTTAAAAATTAATAAAGTTGGACGAAAAATTCGCCCCGAATTTGCACACCGGTATTATGATAAAATCAGTGTAGGTATTGACATAACTGCACGCGATTTACAACAAGAATGCCGCCAAAACAATATGCCCTGGGAAATTTCCAAATCTTTTGATGACTCGGCTCCTTTAGGAAAATTTATTGATAAATCGGAATTCCCGGACATGAATCAATTGAATTTTCATCTTACAGTTAATGGAAACATTGTTCAAAAAGGGAATACCAGTGATATGATTTTTCCACCGGAAGAGCTTATTGCATATGTTTCCAATTTTATTACACTGAAAACCGGGGATGTTATTTTTACCGGCACCCCCCCGGGCATAGGGCCATTATCAATAAATGACCATGTAGAAGGATACCTTGAAAATAAAAAATTACTGGATTTCAAAGTAAAATAACCTGAATGCCTGAAAAAAAACAGACATTATTCAAAAGAATACTTTTCAAATCACGCTACATCCTGTTTTTAGGATTAGGGATCGGGATATTCTGGTATATATACCGTGATATTGACACGGGAACCCTTACCAGGGAAGCCCGGCAAATTAAATACGGATGGCTGGGCTTGTCTGTCTTAATTGGCATGTTAAGCCATATTAGCCGTGCTTACCGGTGGAATATGCTTATTTTCCCGATGGGGTACAAACCCAAAACCATCAATACATTTTTGTCTGTAATGGTGATGTATTTAACCAACATGATTGTTCCAAGAGGTGGCGAATTTGCCCGTTGCGGGGTTTTATCACGTTATGAGCATATCCCTTTTTCTAAATTGGTAGGAACAATGGTCGTTGAACGGATTACAGACGTGATTGCCCTGATTATATTTACTATATTTATTATCATGGCACAAATAAATGTTTTTGAAAATTTCCTTGAAGACCATCCTGCAGTACAAGCTAATTTGGATCAATTATTTTCAACACGGAATATTTTTATTGCATCCGGTGTGTTTATCAGTATGGCCGTGTTTTCAATTATTTTCAGGCGTCAATTCAAGAGAACCCTCGTGTATCAAAAATTTCAAAACATAATAGATGATTTTATTCACGGGATAAAAACCATCAGGCAGCTAAAAAACCGTTGGTTATATATCGGGCACACCGTGTTTATTTATTTCATGTGGTTATTTATGCTATATGTTGTCTTTTTCAGTTTTGAACCAACAGCTCACCTCACTTTGGTTGCCGGAGCCACTGCTTTTGTCATGAGCGGTTTGGCTATGATAGCACCTATACAGGCAGGGTTTGGCCCCTGGCATTTCATGGTAATAGAAACGCTGGTGATCTATGGCGTTGAAAAAACAGATGGAAAAATCTTTGCTTTCATCGCGCATACGACTACCAATCTTTCATTGGCTATTGCAGGAACCATTGCATTAATTTTATTGCCGGTCATTAACCGGAGAAAAACATAATGTTCATCTGTTTTTTATATTTGTTGATTAATCATCAAACTATTTTCATTAAAATATTTAAATTAAAAATAACATGTCACAAAACCCACGAGAACAATTAAAACAAATAAAAGCGGATAAACCTTTTTTTATAGGCATAGACTCGGACGGATGTGTATTTGACACCATGGAAATTAAGCATAAAGAATGCTTTTGTCCGAATTTCATCAAGCATTGGGGGTTGCAGCCTGTATCAAAATATGCACGTGAAATATGGGATTTTGTCAATCTTTATTCCAAAACCCGTGGATTAAACCGTTTTTTAGCTTTATTAGAAGCATTTGAATTATTGAAGACAAGGGAAGAGATCATTGCCCGGAAATTTAATGTACAGGATATTTCCTCTTTAAAAGAATGGACGGAAAAAGAAACCAAATTGGGCATTCCTGCATTGGAAAAATATGCTACAGAAATAAATGACCCTGTGATTACCAAGGCTTTGGAATGGGCAAAAGCTGTTAACACCACCATTACCGAGATGGTCTTTGATATTGCCCCGTTTCCGTATGTCAGGGAATCACTGGAAAAGATTAACCAACAAGCCATTTCCATCGTGGTTTCACAAACCCCGGTAGAAGCCCTCGAACGTGAATGGAAAGAAAATGATATTGATCAATATGTCCGGATTATTGCCGGACAGGAGCATGGTACCAAATCGGAACATATTGCTTTGGCAGCCAAAGGAATATTTGATGACAACAAGATATTGATGATTGGCGATGCTCCCGGTGATTTAAAAGCAGCCAAAGATAATGGGATTTTATTTTATCCTATTAACCCCGGTAATGAAGAATCTTCGTGGAAACGATTATATGAAGAGAGCCTGGATATATTCTTCTCAGGAAAATATGCAGGTGCTTATGAGGAAGCATTGATCAGGGAGTTTGATCAATATCTACCTGAAAAACCTCCCTGGAAACAACACTAAACCCGTATTACAGGAAATAAAAAAACGGCATTGGCAACCGCGTCGCCAATGCCGTAAATATAAATAAATGATAGGATTTTTATTTTTTGACAAACGTTTCATTCAATATACCTTTGTCATTAATGCATGTTAACACATACATACCTGATTGCAATCCGGAAATATCTATTTCAGTGATATTATCACCCTGAATTTCAATAACTGTCTTGCCGGTTAAGTCACTGATGGTTGCAGTAGCGCTTCCTTCTAAACCGGAAACAAACAATATATCGTCTGCCGGGTTTGGGTATACATCTACAAGTTCAGGAAGTGCATTTGCATTGACAGATGCATTGAATGTAAAGTTAGCAGTAATTGATGTATTTGCATTCATTGTCAGGGTAATGGTAGTATCTGAAACTGTTGTGTCTCCTGTCCATCCATCAAAACGATACCCTTGAATTGGACTTGCAGTTACTGTAACTTCTGTTCCTACTTCATAAGCTGATAAATCAGGATCTTTGGTGACATTTCCTCCAGTCTGAGCAGTGACTCCCAGTGTATATCTGGGGGCACCTTTATAAGATGTATCGCCAACAGCGATCCACTTGAGCCATAATGTACCGTCTGTAGTTTCATAGCCAGACCTGTCAAAAGAAACACTTACAATATCAGTGATATCAGTTTGTCCATATATACCAGGTAAATAGCTTATAGAATAAGTTTGCCACTCTGAAGTAACGCTAATAGTATGCTGACCGGAAGTATGATGGCCGGCTCCATCTTGTATGTTGACCTGTATAAGCGTGTCAACAGATGCCTTAGCTTCAAAACAAACATAGGGTACATCGGCAAGATATAGGTGAGTACTGTCGAATCTAACTTTAGCTGGATTAAATTTTCGAAATGCATTTTCAATTTTTAATGTTCCGTCTTCCAAACTTATAGGTTTTCCATCTGGACTAGTCCATACAAAGACTCCTGTTTTATCCTTTTGATCGCCTTCAAATGTCTGGATAAATTTTTTCCCGGTATACTCGTAATCCTGGGAAAAAGTGCCTAAAGCAAAACAAAATGCAATGAATAGTAATGTAATTTTTTTCATAATAGAAATAATTTTAGGTTAATGAATATTTTAATTAACAAAGTTATACGAGGCAGAAACAAAACATTTTAATCTCTTTGCATTTTCTTTATATGTCCTTACACGATGTTTGCAATTTATGCCGCCCATTAAAAAAGGCCGGCATAAAAATACCGGCCTTTTAAAAAAATATCTCTATTAATAAAAAATTATTCTTTGATAAACGTTTTTTGTATTGTCCCGTTTTCGGTATTACAACTGATAATATACATACCGCTTGCAAGTCCGGATACATCAATTCCTGAAGAAATATCACCTGCTTCTTCAATAATCATAACAACCTTTCCGGTTAAATCTGATATTATTGCTTCGGAGATATTATCAATACCGGCAACATGCAGTTGTTCTGTCACAGGATTCGGATAGCATACCAGATTTACGTCTTCAGCCTCATTATCATTGATTAACGTAATTGGTCGCGATGTATCACCAATTGCAAGGTGTCTAATATATAGGTTATCTTTCTCCGGAGAAAGATCTTCACCAGGTTGGTTAAATTTTAAGAATGCAACATCTGTTACATCTAAGCTACTTCGACATTCTTTTAGGTCAAGTATAAAGGTCTGATATTTTGTTTTAGTTCTTATGGTTTCTTACCAACCTATTGAGTTTCCACTTCCTTGACTTCCAAATATATGGATTTTACTAATAATGGTATCTGCCTTAGCTTCTATCATCAAATATGGTGTTGATGAAATATCAATATTGATACTGTCTAAGTAGTAAAATACATTTCTCGACTTGGTAGCGCCATTTCCAATGGTTAATTCACCATCGGTTTGAGAAAATGTTAATCCTCCTGCCCAAGTGTCACCTTCCCAGTGGAAAACACCGGTTTTTTCAGCTTGTGATCCATTGAAATAATTGATGTGTTTGTTCGCGGTATACTCATACCATTGTGAATAAGAACTGATAACAAACAATATGCAAGTTATCAATGAAAGAATTACTTTTTTCATGATAGAATAGGTTTTTAGTTAAAATTAATAGTTTAGTTTAGTGTTCAATAAAAAACGGCATTGATAAATTGAACTATCAATGTCGTAAAATAAAAAATTTAAAGTTTTATTTCTTAATAATTATTTTGTTCAGTATTCCTTTGTCATTACTGCATGTCAGCATATACATACCTGATGTTAATCCTGAAATATCTATTTCATCAATATTATCATCCTGTATTTCAAGAATTGTTTTGCCGGTTAAATCACTAATGACCGCCGAGGAATTTCCTTCTAAACCGGAAATATACAATACATCGTCTGCCGGGTTTGGATATACATTTACCAGTTCGGGAAGGACATTTTCATTTACAGATTGAGTATATTCAAAATTAGCTGTAATGGACTTATCTTCATTCATCGTGATGGTGATTGATGTATCAGAAGCCGTGGTATCTCCTGTCCATCCGGTAAAGCTGTATCCTCTAATAGGAGTTGCTGTTACTGTAACCTCAGTCCCTACCTCATAAGAAGCTGCATCAGGGTCTCTGGTAACACTTCCCCCCTCTGTTTCTTCTATACCCAATGCATACTTGGTAACAGGGTCGGCTGTATCGCCTACGGATAACCATTTGACGTACAGGGTTTCACCTACATTTGTAGTATCATCAAATGTTGCAAATTCAAATCTTGTAATTGCCATAATATCTACTTGTCCCCAGACACCTGGAAAAAAATTCACTTTGAATTTTTTCCACTCTGTGGTAAGGGTAACAGATTTTTGGCCGGCAGTAAAGGCACCATCTGATTTTAGATGAGGATGAATTACTGCACCATCAACAGATGCTTTTGCTTCAAAGGCTACCCATGCGCCCTTCTCATCACCAGGATCCGGAGAGATATTCAGGGTGCCATTGTCAAAAGAAACGCCAGCTGCATTTTGTGTCTTTAACGCTGCTGTTGAGGTCAACCCATCGGCAGTGACTGTAGGGGCGGCTCCATATGTCTGTGTCCAAACAAAGTAGCCTGATCTATCCAATGGTTCGCCTTCTTCGAACACTTGCACAAATTTTGTGTCCGTATATTCATAATTTTGAGAAAAACCGCTCATACTGAGCAATGTGCCTGCTAATAAAGAAATAATGATTTTTTTCATAGATTTAAAAATTTTAGTTAGTAATTAAAAAATTTAAGAATGCATTGGTTTGTCAATGCATTGATATAAAGCATATTTATCAACAATATCTTTACAATAATGCTATTTGCACAAGATTAATAAATATAAGTTGATTTTTTTGTTGAAGTAGTTTGGTGGCTTGTGTTATACAATTTACCACCCAGAAAGGGAGTAATGTTTTTCTTTCATAATGTTAATAATTAAGTTAAGTTTAGTT
>CAYPTK010000126.1:0-7846 GCA_964413555.1 uncultured Bacteroidales bacterium
TGTTCCTGTCTTTAAAATATTGATTCAACGAGTTTACTCATTTGGAGTTACCACGAAGATTATCCACTAGACGACAGGATGTTGCCCCGTGGAAATGCAATGATAAACTTGAAATACCATTATTTTTATTTGTTTTTTTATAGAAAAATGTTCATTAGTTGTATTATATTTAATGAATATTTTGTTTTTTTGATGTCATAAATGCATATATACATTTAAATGAAAGTCATTAAAGATCTTGAAGTCTTAAAAAACAGCCAGCTTCCCGGCAGTCAATTTTTGCTTACTTTATCATCCGGAGAAGATTTGCCACCAATCCTTCCCGGGCAATTTGCCCAGGTAAAGATTGATGATACCCCGGGCACTTTTCTCAGGAGGCCCTTTTCGATTCATGATGTTGATTATGAAAACCGGACCATTACATTATTTATCAAATGTGTTGGAGAAGGGACACGTTCACTTTCCCGCGTTCGAAAAAAAGAAACAATCAATGTTATTTTTCCCCTGGGAAACACGTTTACCCTTTCTCCAGAAGGTAATGTCCTGCTCATTGGAGGCGGATGTGGTATAGCTCCCTTGTATTTTTTATGTAAATACTTGAGGGTCAATCAGCATATTAAGCCCAATGTACTCATTGGAGGTAGAACCAGGGACGATATTGTACATGCCAAAAAATTTTCGAAATATGCACGTGTAAATATAGTCACTGAAGATGGATCATCCGGGGAAAAAGGATTGGTAACAGACCACCCGGTGTTAAATACACGACAGTTCGACAGAATTTATTCCTGCGGCCCTAAACCAATGATCCAGGCTATCGTGAACTATTCATTACAAAATAACATTGAAACAGAGGTTTCTCTCGAAAATACCATGGCATGTGGTATTGGCGCGTGCTTATGTTGCGTTACCGGTACTCATCATGGTAACCAGTGCGTGTGCACTGAAGGCCCCGTGTTTAATATAAAAGATTTAAAATGGGAAAATTAAATATAGATATTAATGGATTAAACCTACAAAATCCTGTTTTAACAGCATCAGGAACATTTGGTTATGGTGAAGAATATGATGATTTTATTGATGTCAATGAACTGGGAGGGATCATTATTAAAGGCACAACTGCTAATAAACGTGATGGAAATATGTACCCGCGTATGGCCGAAACAGCATCAGGAATGCTAAACGCGGTCGGGTTGCAAAACAAGGGGGTAGATTACCTGGTTAACGAGATATACCCGCGTTTAAAACAATATAACGTGCCGGTCATCGTGAATGTTTCCGGTTCAACTGTTGATGAATATGTTGAAGTAGCAACGAAATTAAACCCGTTAGAACATGTAAGCGCCATTGAATTAAATATTTCATGCCCGAATGTAAAAATGGGAGGGATGTCGCTGGGAACATGCCCTGAATCGGCTGCTTCCGTTACTCAAGCGATAAAAAATGTATATACCAGACACCTGATGGTAAAACTATCTCCCAATGTCACGGATATTGTCTCCATTGCCAGGGCTGTTGAAAAAGCAGGAGCTGATTCCGTTTCGCTAATTAATACTCTGATGGGAATGGCCATTGATGCTAATACACGTGAGCCGAAACTTTCAACCATAACAGGCGGGCTTTCCGGACCCGCCATTAAACCAGTTGCACTTCGTATGGTGTGGCAGGTTAGCCAACACGTCAATATACCGGTTATTGGCATCGGTGGCATTATGAATGCAACAGATGCTATCGAATTTTTCCTTGCCGGTGCTTCTGCCATACAAGTGGGAACTGCCAATTTTATTGACCCCCGTGTAACAATTAAAATAATTCGGGGAATACAAGACTACATGGATAAAAATAATTTGAATTCAATGAAGGATATTATTGGGAAACTTGATTTATAGTAATTCGTGTTTGTTTAAGGCAACCTCTAAAAAAATGGTTTAGTGTATTAATAGTTTACCTGTTAGATAAGATTTAATGTTAATTTAACATATTATTCATTAATTATCAATATCTTTATATATCAATCAATTAAATAAATACGATGAATATACCCAAGGCAATCGAATTCATTGAAAGCTCTAATGATCAGGTATTAATAAGTTTAGCATATTTTTTGTTAAGAAGGCAAAGCAAGGAAGAAACATTGAATACCATTTCAGCATATCAACTCCCTGATGGTGGGTGGACAGCGACAGATAAGGATTTTCAGGAAAAAATATCTACTATTTCGTGTACATGGCCTGCCTTACAATGGATGATATGGTTAGAAATTCCTTCTGATAGTATTTTATTAACGAAGACAATTGATTTTATTAAACGAAAACAGACCATTGACGGGTATTGGGATGAACCTCAAAGTATTTCGATTCATAACCCCCGACAATGGATGAAACCGGGAATATATGAAAATCAACTTTGGCTGACTTCTGCTGTTTGTTGCAAGCTTCGTGAACTAAACCTTGAAGAAGAAGTTGATTATGATAAAGCCATTTCGTTTTTATTAAGCGGGTGGAATGGCTCATTTTTTCCTGTATACGCGCATACACACTGGATGAGTTTATGTATTTTCAGTGGACATGATTTTCCCTTGTATAAAGAGATATTTGAAGGATGCAAAGCGTATCTTATGGATGCCATCGAGAATAATACGACAGATACAGGTAATTATGCAACCATTGCATATCATAGTTACTCGTGTGGCAAACCCGCCAACGACTTATTTCAGCTGGCTTACAACAAGTTGAACGACACACAGTCCGATGATGGCGGCATCATGTCTCTTTACGGTGAAGTGCACAGGCCGGGAATAACACTTGAAGCACTGGCTCTCGAGAAAGCAATTAACAATATATAAACAACGCCTGATTTTATGAACAAGAAAAGTAATAATAATACCATAACCCCTAAGGGGTGAAATGATTATAAAAAAAAAAGAAAACAGATGACGAATTCATTTTCATTAAGAACAGCAACAGACGTAGATGTTGAAACAATATACCGTTTCATGTGTGAACTTGAAAATAAGGAATTTAACTTTAATTATTTCAAATCATTATACAATGAAAATATGCAAAATCCTGACATTCTATATTTTGTTGTAACGGATAAACAAAAAATTGTTGGTTTCATAAGTTATCATACACAAATTCTTTTGCATCATTGCGGGACGGTAGGGGAGATTCAGGAGTTTTTTGTTGACAAACACTACCGGGATAAAGGTGTAGGCAGGATGTTAATCAATGCAGTGGAAAAACATTCTATTGAAAAAAAAATGGTAAGCATTGAAGTAACAACAAACAAGAAAAGAACAGAAAACGTTCAAATATATCAGAACTATGGATTTACACTCAGTCATAACAAATTTACAAAAACCGTGAAGCCTGATCAAACGGAACCAAAACGTTAGATTTATTTAAATGAACCAGGTCATATATATTATCAAACGCCTGCATCGGGTGATGACTTACATACATTACTCCACTGCATATGATATAAATTGTTAAATAATATTAAAATGTTCTTGGTATTAGCGTGTAAAAAATAATCGCCCCGGAAAACATGTAAATTACTAAACAAGAGAAGGTTATATTGTTTCTGGTTTTGGTGTTTATTGAAACACAATACATTTGATTAATTTTTTATTATAATTATAAATGATTTTAGCGTTAATTTTATAAATTTAGATTTTAATTTCTATCTAAGAAGGGACAGTCTTTTAATGAGTAAATATTTTTCCATGATTAAACAATGGTTGTTATTTGCCTTCATATACCCTCTAATGCTTAATGCTAACGTTAACGTAGAATATTCATTTCAGCACCTGACAACAGAACATGGTTTGTCACAGAGTTATATATTTTCTATTTATCAGGATAGCAAAGGGTATATGTGGTTTGGTACTTGGGATGGTCTAAATAAATATGATGGATATCAGTTTACAGTTTTCAAACCCGACCCTTATAATCCGAACAGCCTCAGTAATAATTGTGTTACAGCAATTTATGAGGATCGTTATGGTGTCATTTGGATCGGGACAAATGGAGGAGGCCTCAACCGTTTATTGCATGCCACGGTTGAAACCCCGGGAATACCCCGGGAGGCAAACAACAGGAAGACAAATTTCATGCATTTTAAAAATTTCATGAAAGATACTTCCTGTATAACCGGTAATAATATCACGGCCATTTTAGAAGATGATTATGGAAATATTTGGGTTGGCACTTATGAAAACGGGGTCAATATTATATTCCGGGATTCAAACAAAATCAAATCCTGTGTCAATTACAGGAAAGAATCTAAAAGTATCGGGAGCATTTCTGATAACCGTATAACATGTTTATTTAAAGATGACGAGGGAACTATATGGGTAGGGTCACAAAATGGATTAATGAGAAGCCAGCCAACCAACCGCCCGCGAGATCAATTCTTTTATACATATTTGAATGATCCTGAAAATGAAAACAGCATCAGTGGCAATTATATCACTGCAATATTGGAAGATCATCTGGATCAATTATGGATAGGAACAGACGGGAATGGCCTCAATAAAATGATATCATCCAAAAGAATGCATTCGAATAGGGCAGCATTTATAAAGTATTCACTCAATAACAATATTATTAATACATTATGCCTTGACAGGAATAATAAGATGTGGATAGGCACGTCAAATGGGATTAGTATATTGAATCCTGAATATTTTTCAACAAATAAAAACGTTCAGTTCATTCATATTGAAAGCAATCCGGATGACCCCAACAGCTTGCTTGGTAATCATGTTGAAACAATATATGAAGACAGGTTTGGTGTACTGTGGGTAGGTACATTCAAAGGAATTAATAAACGGGACCTTATTAAAAAAGAATTTCAGATCATTGACAATTCGTATCACCAGAATCTTATCATTCCTGACCAGAATATCACGTCTGTCTTACAAGACAAAGAAAATAATTTTTGGATTGGTAGTGAATCGGGTATATTAACCCGGTATTTAGCAAAGCAAAACAAAACAATTAATTATTTATTAGCGAACGGGCGCGCGTTAAAAATTGATGTTAAGATCCCGGAACACGATAACACATCACAACGAAGGCTTACACCTACACCCAAGTTTTCCAATAATTTATTCTCCGGTAATTTTATAAATTCAATTGTACGCGATAACCAAAACAATATTTGGATTGGCGGGGTCGGGTTATATGAGTATAATACTGATAATCAACAATTTAAATATTACAGGCCGGGCAGGCATGACAGCAAAGGATTATCAGGTTGGGCCGTGTGGGATATTCACCCGGATGACAAAGAAAACTTATGGATCGCTACTTCTGACGGGTTAAATATTTACAATAAAAAAAAGAAACAATTTATTGTTGTAAAGCATGATCCGGATGACTCCACCAGCCTGAGTAATAATAAAATATGGGATATTACAGAAGATATTGCAGGCAATATATGGATCGGAACAGATAATGGATTGAATTGTTTACAGCATGAATATATTTCTGATAACCAAATTGAACAATCAAAATTTAATTTTACCCGGTTTATGCATAACCCTCGAAATATTAAAAGCATTAGTTCAAATAAAATATGGGTTATTCATGAAGCAAATGATAAGTTATATATAGGAACAGAAGGCGGGGGATTGAATGTTATGGAAGTGGGCAAATCAATTAAAAAGATTGATAAGATAACCCCTTCTTTTAAAAATTACAGGGAACCAGACGGGTTAGCCGGGAATATTATATGTGGTATCCTTAGTGATCAAAAAGGAAACTTGTGGATCAGCACAACCAACGGGCTTTCTAAGTTTAACCCGGGGAACGAAACGTTTAAAAATTTTACTAAAAAAGATGGACTTCAGGGAAATGAATTTAATAAAGGTGCTTATTATCAAAGTCATGATAATAAAATGTTTTTCGGCGGCATCAACGGGTTGAATGCATTTTACCCTGACAGTATAAAAAATAACCCGTTTCCCCCGCGGGTACAGATCACGGGGCTTAAAATATTTGATGAATATGTCCCTGTAGGTTCGTTCAAAGACAACCGGGTGATTTTAAATAAACCAATTTCAGAAACAAAAAAAATTGAGCTGGATTATAAAGATGATGTTCTGACGTTTGAATTCGTGGCACTTCACTATTTAGAACCCGTGAATAATAGGTATGCTTACAAGATGAACGGGTTTGAAGAAAACTGGAATTATACAGATTATATT
Source organism: uncultured Bacteroidales bacterium (assembly GCA_964413555.1). Lineage (GTDB taxonomy): Bacteria > Bacteroidota > Bacteroidia > Bacteroidales > JBBRXJ01 > CAYMKE01. The sequence continues at coordinate 6,215 of CAYPTK010000126.1, forward strand.
GATAGAGAAGCCACTTACACGAATCTACCCCCTGGAAATTACTCCTTTTTAGTAAAAGCATCAAATAGCGATGGTGTTTGGAGCCAAAGTACATCACTTGAAATAAAAATTTCACCCCCGTATTGGGCCAATTGGTGGGCTTATATAATATATATCATCGTGGGGGGAGGCCTTTTATATAGTATTTTTTTATACATCATAAGCAAAGAGCGTTTAAAAAGCAATTTACAGGTTGCTAAGCTCGAGGCTAAACAAAAAGACGAAATAACACAGAAAAATGATGAGATACATAATATGAAATTAAAATTTTTCACCAATGTATCTCATGAATTCAAAACACCTTTAACTCTGATCTTAGGCCCATTAGAAAATTTAAGAAATTCAATTGAAAGTAAAGCTGAACGCCAACAATTGAATTTCATCTATCGCAATGCACAAAATCTTTTGCTACTTGTCAACCAGTTAATGGATTTCAGAAAACTTGAAACCAGTAGTATAGAGGTGAAGGCCCGCTTAACCAACGTGAATATATTTACCAAGCGTATTGCTTCTGCTTTTCATTACCTTGCAAAAGAACAGAACATTAAATTATCTGTTAAAAATAAGGTTAAAGACATTGATTGTTGGTTTGACAGGGATATGATGGAAAAAGTTTTAAATAATTTATTATCCAATGCATTCAAATTTGTTTCACAAGAAGGTGAAATCAATGTGATTATTGATCAATACAGTAACAATGACGTACAAATAAAATCTACATTTAAAAACCACGAAAATTATGAAGAAGGTTTTGTATCGATAGAAGTCGTTGATACAGGCAAAGGGATGAGTGAAGAACAATTAGCAAGGGTCTTTGACAGGTTTTACCAGGGCGATGATGATGATAACAATAAATACTATGGTTCGGGAATCGGGCTTGCTTTAACGAAACAATTGGTTGACATTCATAAGGGGGAGATCATCGTGAAAAGTAAACCCGGCAAAGGGAGTTCGTTCAATGTATTATTACCTTTAGGGAAAAAACATTTCAACGAAGAACAATTAATTGAAGAAACCTGTCCCACGGAACCTGTTTTTAACACGTATCAATCTTTATTCGAAACAGTATTAATGGAAGATATTGATGAAAAAGAAAAAGAACTGATTAACAATGAAAAAGCTCCTTTAATACTGGTGGTTGAAGACAACGATGACCTCCGTTTTTATATAAGAACCTGTTTAAACGAACAATACTGTATCAGCGAAGCAAATAATGGGATAGAAGGCAGGGAAAAAGCACTCGAGGAAATTCCTGATCTTATCATCACGGATATCATGATGCCTGACCTGGATGGATATGAATTATCAAGCCAACTTAAACACAATGAAAAAACAAGCCATATCCCGATCATCATGCTTACAGCTTTAAGTTCAGAAGACGAACGGATCAGGGGATATGAAAAAGGGGCTGACGAATACATTAGTAAACCTTTTACAACCTCGGTTTTACAAGCACGAATCAAAAACATTATTGAATCAAGGGAAAAACTTAAAAAACGTTATTCCAATAGTATAATATCAGAGTCTAATGAAGACGTGATTGAACATACCGATAGAAGCTTCATGGACAAAGCAATTGCATTCGTGGAAAAC
>CAYPTK010000126.1:7856-8214 GCA_964413555.1 uncultured Bacteroidales bacterium
ACAATATATCGAATAGCTCTTTAGGGGTTGACGAATTCGCGAACGAATTACATTTAAGCAGAACCCAGTTATACCGAAAAATAAAAGGCCTCACGGGCCAGGGGGTGACCGAGTTCGTTCGGTCAATAAAATTAAAAAAAGCATTGGAGATGATGAAAGAAGATGATTATACAATCAATGAAATTGCATACAAAACTGGTTTTAATTCCCAATCTTATTTTACCCGTTGTTTTAAAGAAATATATGGAAAATCTCCCCTGGAGTATCTTGAAGAGTTAAACAATTCCGGTGAAGTTTAATTAGTGTCCATAAAGTCGAGTGTCCAGGCTATAAAGTCACTCCACCTGCTTATTAATCA
>CAYPTK010000127.1:0-8184 GCA_964413555.1 uncultured Bacteroidales bacterium
TCAACTCGGGATATGACTCTGGTTTAAGTGTTGCTTTGGCTGTTTCAAAATATATATTTTTCAGAATCATTTTCGCGCCAACTTCCACTTTATCAAGTTTGAAGTCTTTCTGAGTCACATTATTTCTAAAGTTTTTATTTCTGAAGTCAATAGACTCGGCATAAAACAAGTAACCTTTGGCATTGATTTCGATCCCGTAATTCTTCCGTTCAGGTAATTTGATTTTATATGTACCGTCTTCTTCTGATAACGTGGTTGCTACAATTTCACTTTTATCTTTATCAATAAGTTGTAATTTAGCAACTACAGGTTCATCAGATTTTGAATCGGTTATTGTTCCTTTCATATAAAGCGTGGTATCAACCTCGAGCGCTTCAGGAATTTTATAAAACATTTCGTGAACAGGTTGAGCAAACCATGCCATTAATTCGTCTTCAGCGCTCATTATCCCTTGTTTTTCTTCGCCGATATAAATGATTTTATATATGTCTTTACCGCCAAACCCTTCATCTCTTACAGTAGATATATACGCTTCGGCAGGGTTATCAGACATTTTATAAAATAAATCATGATCTGCTGTATTAATAGGGTAACCAAGATTCACCGGTTCTACCCAACGTCCTGAATTGTCTTTATAAGTCATGAAAATATCGTATCCACCCATGCTGTTATGCCCTTTGGATGAAAAAAACATGGTATCACCGCTGGGATGAAGATGTATGGCCTCTTCATCGTATTGGGTATTCAGTGTTGCACCAATATTTTCAGGAACCTGCCATTCTCCTTCATTATTGCGGTGTGCAAAATAAATGTCTTTACCACCAACTGTTCCTATTTCATCTACTTCCCTTTTGGATACAAAATACATAATCTTTTCATCGGGTGAAAGGCACATTGTAGTTTCACGGCCTTTGCTGCGAAGGACCTTCGGTAATTTATCCGGCTTAGACCATTCGCCTTCAACAAAATCACTATAAAGAATATCTCCTCCTTTTTCATTACCATTATAAATATACAGGCGTTTCCCGTTTTTATATAACCCCACGGCTGCATCATTGTATTTTGTATTAAGTGATGTAAGATTCTGAGCTTTTTGCCATGTTTCTCCTTCTTTTGATTTTTCAGAGGTATAGATGTCTTCTTTGAATTTGTTATCCAATTCAAAGCGGTCACCTTTAGTGGTATTCTCTCTTCGTGATGTAAAATACATCAAATCAAAATCATGATGGAAAACAGGATTATAGTCATCATATTTAGTATTGACCCCGTTTCCCAAGTTCCGTATAATACATCTCACGGGTTCTTGTATTAACTCTTTTCCATATCTGCATTCTTTAATTAATTTGGCAATTTTATCGCTTACTTTATCTACATCATCAGGGTCTAACGAGTTAAGATATCCATCATACTTACTGATTGCTTTATCAAATTCCATGTTCAGGTGATAAGCCCTCCCGAGCACATAGTCTATATCGGGTGTAACAAATTTATTAATTTCATAAGCTTTCTCGAGATATTCAATGGCTTTTGTCCTGTTTTGTCCAGTGTAAAGCAAACATACACCAATTTTATAATTTAATGGTGCACTGGTGGGATTATAGTCATATGCATTAAAATATTTTTCAACAGCAAGGTTGAAGGTTCCAACCCCCTCTTCAAAATATTCATTCCCATCTTTAATTTTTTGCCATGCTTCCCGAAATCCTTCCGATTTTGTTTTAAATTCTCCACGTTTAATCTTTACATCTGTATAATCATTTTGGGAGAATGTACTGATTGATATAAAAATCAGAATAAAGACGATTGATATTTTTTCTTTTATGTTCATTTTGTTTTTATGTTTTTGCAATCTTCTAAATAGTCTTCTGCTTCTGTAACTTTTAATTCCTTAGCTTTATTCCAGTCATTGCAGGCACCTTCAATATCACCTTTCATTTCTTTTGCCATTCCCCTGTTTAAATATGCAATGCCGTACTCTTCATCAAGTTTTATGGCTTTTGTAAATTGTTCTATTGCTTCTTTGTATTTATTCCTGCTGAATTCCACGACACCCATGTTATTATATACAAAAGCATAATCTTTATTTTTTGCTTTTACTTTTTCAAAATTTTCCATGGCTTTATCCGGTTCCTGCATCTCAAAATTCGTGACACCCATATTATTATATGCAATAAAATAATTTGGATTTATCTCTGTTGATTTTTGGTATGACATCAATGCACTTTTATAATCGCCTGTTCCTTTTTGCGCGCTCCCGAGGTTATTATGAGCAAATGTTAGTTTTGGACTTAAGCTGATGGCCTGTTGATAATCCTGGCTTGCCCCTCTAAAATCATTCATTTTTCGCTTGGTACTACCCCTTTCATGATATGCATATGCAAAATCATGTTTTTTATCTATTGCTTTGGAAAAATCAAGGAGTGCCTGTGTATAATCTTCTTTTAAATATTTTATAAGGCCTCTGAAATAATACACTTCTGCTTCATCAAAGTTATTTTCTAAAGCAATGGTAAAATCCTGCATGGCAGGGTCATATTTTTCCTGCCTGAACCGTATATACCCTCTCACGAAATAGGCTTCTCCAAGTTCGTCATCTAAAATAAGAGCCTTGTTAATATCTGCCAGTGCAGGATCAGGCAGCGTGTCCATTAAAAATTTCACTTTTCCTCGTTGCAGATATGCCAATTCAAAGTTCGGATTAATATTTAATGCTTCTGTAAAATTGGCAATTGCCATAGTATAATTTTTATTCTCGATATTCATCACTGCTTTATTGTAGAATCTCTTGGCTTTTGTTTTCTGCTCCATCGTGATACTCTGGGCATGGACAGGGGTGATCAGGAATCCAAAACTCAAAATAAAAGCTATTTTGATGAATACGTTTTTTAATTTCTTATCTTTCATATTTTCCTGGTATGATAAATTTAATATTAAATAATTGCAAAATTATCGTTACATAATTAATAATTTTTCTCAAAATAAAAAAAAATTACATAAAAAAAGACAATTTAAAAATAAAAATATTACGAGGGCCATAGCGTTATGTTATTCCTCATTATTTAAAAACTGAGATAGACAAATAATATTTTTCATAAATATTATTTACATGTTCAAATCTGTTTATTATCTTTATTCTCAATTTAAACATTAAAAATACAAATAATTGATTAAACACAAGGGCAATATATTCATTATTTTTATATTATTAACACTACTGATTTCTACAAGTTGCAGTGTATCACCTGTTGAGATAAAAGAAGTAGAGAGTGTAAAAATTGTGAGTTTTAAAAATGACACCATTCTCTTTGAAGCGATGTTCCCGGTGAACAACCCCAATCATTACAGGTTTAAAATAACAGAGATTGATCTTAATGTATTGTTAGACGGGGATGAAGTAGGTCAGATCCAAAAGATTGAAGACCTCAAAATCCCCCCCAATCGTGAATCGTTACAACGAATCAGGTTTAATATGGTTATACCTGACCGTGTAACCGGTGGTTTATATTTACTCAAAATGATTACAAACCAGGCTCTGAATATTGAAATTAAAGGATACATTGTAGGCAAAGCACTGTGCATTAAAAAGAAAGTGGATGTAAATGAAAAAATCACGTTACATCCTTTCAGAAAAAAATAATGTTACAATTCCCCGGCACTTCAAAATATAGCACCATGCAACATAACAAGTGAAAAGAAAAATTTACTTTAGGGGACTTCCAATTGCATTACTAAAACAACATGCAGCTGGTCTTGAAGCATTAGATAGAAGGTAGTTACAAAAGAGATCAAAATACATGACTTTAGAGACAAACACTAAATATAGTTATAGTCATCTCTACGTTTAACATAAGCATGAGCAAATTTCTCAAAATATGTTGATGCATGGCCTCTTAACGTCTCCTGTTTTCCCAGGATCAAATGCCCTCCTTCAAAAAGATTTTTTACAAAAAAGCGGAAAAGATGATTTTGTAAATGATAATTAAAATATATGATGACATTCCTGCATAAAATAATATCAAATTTTACATGAAATATATTTTGATCTTTAACAAGGTCCTGCTTTTTGAAAACCGGTTTTTCTCTTAAAAAATCATTCATCTCGATACAATCATCTCTCTTGTTGATCTGAAAATATTTTGAATACGGGATATCATTATATTCTTCAAAATCCATAGGATTTTCTTTTATGGCTTTATCAAAATTATCAAGGTATCCAATATTGAAACGGTATTTGTATTGGCCTTTTCTAGCTTTTTCAAGTGCTTCATTATTTAAATCAGAAGCATAAACCCTTGCTTTATCAATTAACCCGAGTTCATTCAACGTGATGAGCATTGAATAAACTTCTTGTCCGAAGGAACATCCTGCATGCCATATATTAATAAGATCGCGGTTTTTGTATTTTGGTAAGATCCTGTGTTTAATATCCTGCCATACTTCCGGGTCTCTGAATAATTCACTCGTGTTTACAGTAATACGTTGCACGATATTTTCGACAAATTCAGATGACCCCTTGATTTTATTAAGCAACATTTTCATGTCCATTTTATTGTCCATCAGGATTTTAGTTATCCTTCGTTTCAAAGATCTGTCCGAATAATTTGAAAAATCATATTCAGAATTATTTTTTAAAACATAATTGAACAATTGTATGTCTTTTTCTGTTATTTCCATTCTTATAAATAATTAAAACATGAAAAACATGTTACACTTGACTTTAGATACGGACACTAATCAAGTTAATTTATTCATCAGTTTAACGAATTTATACATTATTATGTTTAGATTTTATTAGTTTATTTTTTATTATGAACAGACCCTTTATGATTTAATTTTGCCCTTAGTCACTTTACATGACGTAAATACCAAAGGGGCTTTCATATGTTTATTTTTAAATTTTCAATGGTCATATAGCTTGCCCCGCTATCGGCGGGGGAGCTCGCAAGTAAAAAATAATCATTCTCGTGTGTGCAAAAAATGATTATTTTTTACATGTTCGGTTCATATTATCATGCACGAAGGTATTAATAGTCTTGCCATTCTTCTGTTAATTAAAATAAATAAATTTTTATTATTTTCATGAATTTTATGAAATATTTGTAAAATATTATATTCTTATGAATCCATGCTGTTTTAAACATAAAACCGATTTTTTATCGTTTTGCAAAAATAATATTAATCATTTTCAAATGGCAATAAAACGAACACTATGTCATAGACTGATCTATTTGGTATTCTTAATTGTATTTTCTCCAAATAGTTTATGCAAAGGGGCACCTGATCATTTAGCTGATACAGAAGATTCATTATCGGTGCTGTTTAACCAGCTGTATCCCGGGTATTCCATGAAAAAAAAACGCGATGTTAATGAAAAGATTATTAAAATCCTGAAACCTGTTTTAAAGCAACCTGTTTCTTTTTTCTATTCATTTGATTCCGTGCAACAAATGGGAACGATTATTTCGCCCGACAGTACCATCAAATTATATACCTGGAACGTGCCCCTGGAAGGAGGTGTGCATGAATATTATGGTTTCATCCAGCAATACAACGGAGATGACGCTTGTAAAGTATTCCAACTGCATGACCGGTTAAATGCTCCTGGAAATCTATCACAGGACCAATATTGCCATGATAATTGGTATGGTATGCTTTATTATGATATCATTCCTGTAACACGTGAGAACAAAAAATATTACACGTTATTGGGGCTTGATTATAATAATTTGGTGACTTCCAAAAAAATTGTGGACATACTATATTTTAACCCCGGGGGTACCCCTTGTTTCGGCGCACCCCTGATCAGTATTGATGATACGCTTCAAAACAGATTTGTTCTTGAATACAGCTCAAAAATCGTTATTTCATTGAAATACAAAAAAACAACCCGGCCTGAAACGAGTCCTGAACAAATGAACACCGATGATATTCAGGCACGAATCCAACAAGAAATCTTACGACAGAAAAACCAGGAATCACCCGGGAAAAAAATAATTTTTGACCATCTCATCCCTGTAAATCCTAAATTCAAAGGAAATTACGGTTATTATGGCCCCGGGGGCACTTATGATGCATTAATCTTTAAAAATGGAATTTGGAATTATTTTGAAAACATTAATCCAATGGATTAATGTTCAATGAAAACTTCATGTTACAAAAAGTTATATAGATGATTCTGGCAGCCGAACAATATCAGCGTATGGAAATCAGCAGATAGATCTTAAATTCTTACTTTTTTATATGATCATTTCATGATAAAAAAACTATAAAAATTTTTATAATGAACATATGTTCATTATATTTGTACTAAAATTAAATGGTCGAATATAAAAAAGGAGGTTATCATGCCACGAGGAGACAGAACAGGACCGGAAGGGATGGGACCTGTAACAGGAAGAGGATTAGGTTTTTGTACAGGGCCCAACAACGTTGGATTCATGAATCAAATGCCGGGAACTTTCACCGGCAGGGGATATGGAAGAGGTGCAGGGTTTGGATTTAGAAGGGGTAGAGACTTTTACAGGTATTCATTTGCTAATCATATCCAATCAGCAGGTATTTATTCAAAAGAAGAAGAATTAAACCGTTTAAAAAATCATTCAGAATACCTTAAATCCAACCTTGATGATATTAAAAAACGCATTGACATGCTTGAACAGGATTCCCAAAACAATGATTAAACAAAAAAGCCGGGAAAATTCACCCGGCTTTTTGTTTAAAATTTACAGATAAGCACCAAAGTATGTAATTTAATTATTTATTTTGCATTGCATATTTAGAGGGAATTATCGTACCTGTAAATATACATCTGATCATTTAAACTTTAATTATTTCATAATGAATTATCAATGTACTTTTTGTCAATTCAGGATGTTTGAAAATCTGCTTAAAAAGCATCAACTTGATGAACAAACAAAGGACAATATTGTTCATGACTTTGTAGAATATCTTGCACATTCTGACCGTAATAAAACAGCCCCCCAGGTAGCACGTGATTTACATGAAAAAATTCGTGAAATGATCCACGATGATGATCCGTATCATGAAGAGAAAGAATATCATAATCACTTTATGCAATCATATTACCCTGAATTGAAGAAAAAAGTTATAGAATCCGTGAATCCTTTTGATACCGCACTTCGCATAGCCATAGCAGGAAATATAATTGATTTTGGCCCTGCTCAGGATTTTGATATAATGCAGACCATAAATAATACACTAGCGTCTGATTTCGCGATTGATCAATCAGGGGAATTTCTGAAAGATATACAAAATGCTGAAACGATTCTCTACCTGGGCGACAATGCTGGGGAAATCGTTGCTGACAAATTATTTATCGAAACGATCAATCACCCGAACCTTTATTTTGCTACACGCGGCGCTCCCATTATCAATGATATAACAATAGACGATGCCATACAGACAGAAATTGATAAAATAGCCACGATTATATCCAATGGATACGATGCTCCTTCCACGATTTTAGACAAAGTATCGGAAGAATTCATGAACATCTACAGGAAAGCTGACATTATTATTTCCAAGGGACAAGGGAATCTTGAAGGACTGATCGATGAAAAAAGCCCTAAAATATATTTTCTCTTAACCGTCAAATGTCAATTGATCGGTGATTTAATAGGGGTTCAAAAAGGAGATTTTGTCGTGGCCAGCAATCATCTTATTCATCAAAACAGAAAAGAAACTGTTTAACTTTTACTGATTATAATTATACACGGGGATCTTTGCACGGGTAACATAAAAACATAACATAAAACGAAACAGATGAACCATATTGACAAATTATTTAATTCAAAACAAAAGGATGTACTTTCAATATATTTTTCTGCCGGGCATCCTGCTCTTGATGACACAGTTACGATCATTCAGGAATTAGAAAAACACGGGACAGATATGATTGAGATCGGGATGCCCTTTTCTGATCCAATGGCTGACGGACCCGTGATACAACAAAGTAACCAGGTTGCTCTTGAAAATGGAATGACATTGGAATTATTATTTAAACAACTTGAAAACATCAGGGATATAGTCAGCATTCCACTCATTCTCATGGGATACATGAATCCTGTTTTGCAATACGGGATGGAATCATTTTGCAAAAAATGCAACACCCTGGGCATTGATGGCATTATTCTTCCTGACATGCCAGTTGACGAATATGAAACC
>CAYPTK010000128.1:0-8121 GCA_964413555.1 uncultured Bacteroidales bacterium
AAGGAAAGAAGGTCAGTTACAATGTCGTATTTAAGGTTCAAGTGGAGTTTTTAAATCTCTTTTATCGGATTGATACACAACACCGGAATTTTAGCACTGTTATCAATAATATATTGCTCGTGCTCTCTATTCAAATAATCTTTAAATTTATGGTGTTTTGTAATGATCAGGATCAAATCTGTTTTTAACTTTTGTGCATATTTAATGGTTTCTTTTGCAAACCGTTTTGATTTTTTAACAGTATGGATTTCAAAATCAATATCATTCTGAGATAAAAGTTTTTTAGCAACATTGATATTGATATGCATCTGTTTATGATGTACATTGTTTATATCAGGCGGTGTAATAATGTGTATTTTAAGAGCAAATTGTTTTGCAAAATACACGGCACTGTCCAGTTTTTCAATGTTTTCAGCACTATCGTCAATGGGGATTAATATATTATTTAATTTTTCTGCATTTTGGGGTTTGTCTTTCACGATTAAAAAAGGAATTTTACTGCCCAGCATTACTTTAAATGCTTTGCTCCCGGTAACCTTTTGCATTCCTTTGATCCCGTGAGTGCCCATGATTACAAGTGAAGCATCTATTTGTTCAGCATAATCAGAGATAGAGCTGTAAATATTTCCTTTTATAGTGGTCGCGGACACGGGGATAGAATATTTATCTTCGTATTTCGTGGCTAAATCCGATAATTTTTGTGCTTTTCCATTGAGTCCTGATTTAGAACTTTCATCATTTTGTATATGCAATAATTCTATTTGGTTTGGAAATACACGTGTAATCTGTACCGCGTGCTTAATTGCATTCTTTGATACATCGGTAAAATCCCAAGGGACAATTATTGTTCCTTTTTCCTTATCCATTGATTTATATTAAAATAAGTTTCTGTAAATTTAAAAAAATATATTTTAAATACAAATAAATAATTACATTTCAAATTTCTTCAATTACCTTTGCTTTGCATTAAGCATTTAATAACATTCGTTTAATATGATCATTGTCTATAACCTGGCCATAACATTTTATTATTTTGCAATTATTGTTTCATCATTGTTTAATTCTAAAGCAATGAAATGGATCAAGGGGCGCCGGGGGATATTCCAAAAGATAAATATCCCGGGAGACGAAAAAGTTATTTGGATCCATTGTGCTTCATTAGGAGAGTTTGAACAAGGCAGGCCTATTATTGAAACAATTAAAGACAAACACCCTGAATATAAAATTGTGCTCACGTTTTTTTCTCCTTCCGGGTATGAGATCAGGAAAAATTATCCCCTTGCCGACTATATTTATTATTTGCCACTAGATACACCCGGGAATGCCCGTCAATTTATCACGAAAATTCATCCGGAAAAAATCATTTTTGTTAAATATGAATTTTGGTATCATTATATTCATATTGCAAAGCGGCAAAACATTCCTGTATATTTAATTTCAGGTATTTTTAGAGAATCGCAATGGTTTTTTAAGTGGTATGGTAAATTTCCCAGAAAAATTTTGTCTTTTTTCGAACATGTATTCGTGCAAAATGAACATTCCAAAACAATATTGAACGAACATTCTATAAATCATGTATCAGTTGCAGGGGATACGCGGTATGACAGGGTATTAAAAATAAGTAGTAATGTTAAACGCGTACCGGAAGTTGAACAATTTAAACAAGATACATTAACGCTTATTGCCGGGAGTACATGGCCTAAAGACGAGGCTTTATTAATCAATTATTTGAATGAAGTCAATCCAGCGATTAAATGCATTATTGCACCACATGAAATAAACAGGCACCGGATCAATGAAATGGTGCATCGGGTGCATAAAAAAGCGGTTTTGTTTTCCAATATTACCATTTCTTCCGGGCACGAGGCCGACGTGTTAATTATTGATAACATCGGGATGTTATCTTCTTTATATCAATATGGTGATATCGCGTACATAGGAGGAGGTTTTGGCAAGGGGATCCATAATATTTTAGAAGCAGCAACATTTGGCATGCCTGTCGTGTTTGGGCCAAACCATCAAAAATTTGATGAAGCACTCGGGCTTATCCGGCAAAAAGCTGCTTTTCCCGTAACATCACAAAAAGAATATAATGAAGTGTTGAACACGTTGGTTCAGTCTACTGATGCCCGTGAAAAATCAGGTTCGGTTGCTCTGACATACGTGAACAATAATTCCGGGGCTACTTCTGTTATACTTTCAAACATTGGGTTGATGTAAATTGAATGGTATTTATTCAAAATACCTGAAAATCCTCGAAAAAAGAAGACTTTTTTTAAAAAAAGATTATTTTTGCCCAACTATGAACAGGGTTGTTAAAAATATAACTACAAGAATACTCCCGTATCTTGTCATCGGTATGATGGGAGTATTGATAGTGAATAAGAGCATATATCTGCACACCCATAAACTGTCAGACGGATCTGTTATTTCACATGCCCACCCTTACAATAAATCTGGTGATGACAAGCCATTTAAATCGCATCATCACACCGATACGCAATTATTATTTTTTCAAAGCATAAAAATCATTTTCTTTATTGCTTTTATCGCTCTTTCCTTTTTTAAGTCAATTAAAAAAGCAGTCTACGCTCTTTACGCGGCCCCATCATACACGCTTGCCTTTTATAATTCGAATAAAGGGCGCGCCCCCCCGGTTTCATAATATCATTTTTTCATTCACGTGAAAACGTACCTTACTTTTTGCAATGGTTTCTGCCAATGACAGCCCGTTGCATAATAATTATTTTTATTTATTTAAACATGATATTATGAATAACATTAAACTACTAATGATAATATTATTATTATCAATTTACCAAATCAATATCGCCCGTGATAAAAAAACTGATGCCAACGTGTTCGGGCATGTAATATGTAAAAATTGCGATGAACACTTATCATTTGCAACAATTCAAATAATAGGAACAACCATTGGTACCACGACAGATGAAACAGGGCATTTTCAATTGATTAATGTCCCGGAAGGGACCCATGTTATAAAAGCCAATTATTTAGGATACAGGCCCCGGGAAATCGAAATCACGATAAAAAAAGGAGAAACAAAAGAAGTAGATTTTGAATTACAGAAAGATGCTTTGGGGCTGGATGAAGTGGTTGTAACCGGCAATCGAAACGAAACCAACAGGAAAGAATCATCTATTATCGTCAATACAATAACTCCAAAAGAATTCTCCAAGACCCAATCTGTAACGTTAAGTGAGGGGTTGAACTTTAGTCCTGGATTAAGGATGGAAAACAACTGTCAGAATTGTGGATTTTCACAGGTACGGATGAATGGTATGGAAGGTCCGTATTCCCAGATACTTATAAACAGCCGGCCCATTTTTAGCGGGTTGGCAGGTGTGTACGGCCTGGAACTGATTCCTGCAAACATGATCGAGCGGGTCGAGATCATTCGTGGTGGGGGTTCAGCCCTGTATGGCAGCAATGCCATTGCAGGAACCATCAACCTGATCTTAAAAGACCCGATTAATAACTCGTATGAGATGGGTGTAAATGGCGGGCTTATTGGTACCGGCATGGTAAACTCCGGTGATCCTGCACGGGATTATTCAGCAAATTTCAATTCATCGTTGGTATCAGCAGATAATAAAACCGGTATGTCATTGTATGGGTTTTACAGGAAAAGGCAACCATTTGATGCCAATGACGATGATTTTTCCGAAATATCATTATTATCCAATACGACCATCGGTACCCGTGTATACCATCGCTTTGGTACACGAAGCAAAATAACGGGGGATTTTTTTCATATCAAAGAAGACAGACGGGGAGGCAACATGTTTAATTTTCCTCTGCATGAAGCAGTTATTGCTGAATCAGTAACCCATGATATTACCACCGGGGCATTGACATATGATCATTATTTCAGGGATTATGACCTGTTTTCGGTATATATTTCAGGCCAAAGCGTGGATCGTGATTCATATTACGGGGCACTGAGGTCTTTAAAGGACTATGGCCATACGAATGACTTTTCATATACCATCGGGTCCCAATACAATGCAAAGTTAGGGAATTCAAATGTTATCATGGGAATAGAAAACGATGGAGCATGGTTGAAGGACAAAAAACTTGGTTACCCGGATTTAGACAATGCAGTCATCCAACATGATACTATTGTTGATATTCCTCATGAAGGAAACACGATCATTGCAAACCAGTCAATCATTACAACAGGGGTATTTGCACAGTATGAAGTAACGATGGAAAAATTAAAAATATCGGCCGGTGCCCGGTACGACAATTATACAATTTCAGACCATCATAATGATGATGCTGATAAAACAGGGAATGTCTTAAGCCCGAGACTTACCATAAAATATGATATTCAAAAATATTTGCAGGCACGGGTAAGCTATTCTCAAGGATACAGGGCCCCGCGAATTTATGATGAAGATTTGCACGTTGAAGCCTCCGGGTCGCGAAAAATAATACATCAGAATAGTTCTTCCCTTAAACAAGAGACAAGCCATAGTTACATGGCCTCGATGGATTTTAATAAACGGGTTGGCAATACATTCGTGGGCATCATGGCTGAAGGGTTTTATACACGATTGAACGACGCGTTTGTAAATGATTTTGGTGAACCGGATTCGTCGGGTGTAATTACTTATACCCGGGAAAATGCCAATAAAGGAGCTGTGGTCCAGGGAGTCAATATTGAATTAAACGTGATACCTTCGGATCAACTTTCATTGAAAGCAGGATTTACAATACAAAGCAGCAAATATAAAGAACCACGGGATTCTGTCGGGGATAGGAGAGAAAATCGATTTTTCCGCGTACCACGGGATTATGGCTATTTTACATTGGATTGGCAGCCAACAAAAAAGTTAGGCTTTTCATCAACAGGCAATTATACAGGAAAAATGCTCGTGCCGTATTTTGGGTTGGAAATTCCTGAACCTGAAAAAGGAAAAATAAGGAAAACAAAACGTTTTTTTGATTTAGGATTAAAAGTAAGGTATAATATAAAGTTGAATGGCGCTACATTACAATTTTATACCGGGATGAAGAACATATTCAATGCTTACCAGGGTGATTTTGACTCTGGAGCAGACAGGGACCCGGGCTATATTTACGGGCCTATGAATCCGCGAACAGTTTATCTTGGACTTAAAATCGGGAATAACATGAAATAGGAATTTTTATGGGCAGGGGGGTAAAGTATATCAGGCTTCATATCCCCTGCTCGTTATTCAAATTTTAATTTTCCCGATCATCATATCCTAAAAATATCTTGAATTAAATATCGGTTTATCCTTTTTTTGGGTTCCCCGAATTATATATTTTTTATTTTTGCAATCTATAAATTTAAAATATAAATATGTTTGAAAATTTATCGGACAGATTAGAACGGTCGTTTAAACTATTAAAAGGGCAGGGCCGCATAACAGAGATCAATGTAGCCGAAACATTGAAAGATGTTCGCCGTGCATTGCTTGATGCCGATGTCAATTATAAGATCGCGAAATCATTTACCAATAAAGTAAAGGACAAAGCATTGGGACAGCAGGTATTAACTGCTGTTAAACCTGAGCAAATGCTTGTAAAGATAGTGCATGATGAATTGGCAGAATTGATGGGCGGTGAAGCAACGGAAATCAATACACAAGGGAATCCTTCTATTACGCTGATCGCTGGTTTACAAGGTTCCGGTAAGACAACGTTTACCGTGAAACTGGCCAATTTCCTTAAAAATAAGAAAGGAAAATCTCCACTTTTAATTGCCGGTGATATTTATCGTCCGGCAGCCATAGATCAGTTAAAAGTCATGGCAGAACAAATAAATGTCCCTGTATATACAGAAGAAGACAACAAAAATCCAGTAAAGATTGTCAAAGAAGGAATAAAATTCGCTAAAAAACAAGGCTACAACCAGGTTATTATTGATACGGCTGGCCGGCTTGCCATTGATGAAATGATGATGAAGGAAGTTTCTGATATTAAACAGGCTGCAGAACCGCATGAGACACTTTTTGTTGTGGATTCGATGACAGGACAGGATGCTGTAAACACGGCCAAAGAATTCAATGAACGATTGAATTATGATGGAGTTGTACTTACAAAGCTTGATGGTGATACACGCGGTGGTGCTGCTTTATCGGTCCGTGAAGTAGCCAACAAGCCCATCAAGTTCATCAGTACTGGTGAAAAACCTGATTCATTGGATGTATTCCACCCTGATCGTATGGCAGACCGTATATTAGGGATGGGAGACATTGTTTCTCTTGTAGAACGTGCGAAGGAACAATATGACGAGGAACAGGACCGAAAGATCCAGAAAAAAATTGCTAAAAACCAGTTTGATTTTAATGATTTCATTACCCAGATTAATCAAATTAAAAAAATGGGAAACGTGAAAGAGCTGGCTGGCATGATCCCGGGAATGGGGAAGGCAATGAAAAACATGGACATAGATGACGATGCATTTAAAGGCATTGAAGCCATCATTCAATCCATGACCCCTCTGGAAAGAGAACAACCCGATATCCTGAATGGAAGCAGAAGAAAACGCGTTGCCTCAGGGAGCGGGACAGATATACAGGAAGTCAACCGGCTCATTAAACAGTTTAGTGAAACCAGGAAGATGATGAAAAAACTGAAAATGGGTAAGGGCATGAAAGGTATGATGAGCAAACTCTCGGCCATGAAATAATAATCTACAAATAAAATATTGATATGCAATTAATCGACGGGAAAAATACAGCCAATGAAATTAAAGAAGAACTAATGCAGGAAGTTAAACAACTCACTGAAAAGGGCCAAAAACCCCCTCATCTTGCAATAATTCTTGTTGGGAATGATGGAGCCAGCGAAACCTATGTAAATCATAAGTTAAAAGTATGCGATCAGATCGGATTCAAATCTTCACTCATTCGTTATGACGAAGATGTAACAGAAGAAGAGTTATTAAATAAAATTAAAGCGCTTAATGGAGATAAAATGATTGACGGGCTTATTGTACAATTACCTGTTCCGGATCATATCTCTGAACAAAAAGTCATTGAAACCATTAACCCTGCAAAAGATGTAGATGGATTTCACCCGGTAAACCTTGGAAGAATGGTTATTGGATTGCCCTCGTATGTTTCTGCAACACCTGCAGGCATCATGGAATTATTGAAAAGATATAATATTGAAACATCAGGGAAACATTGTGTCGTAATCGGCAGAAGCAATATTGTTGGCAAGCCTATTAGTATTTTACTGGGACAGAAAACAAACCCGGGAAATGCAACGGTTACCCTTTGTCACAGTCGCACATCAAATATCCAGGAAATCACGAGGACAGCAGATATCATCATTGCAGCCATTGGCAGGCCCGGTTTTGTAACTGCCGACATGGTCAAAGAAGGTGCAGTAGTCATTGATGTTGGAACCACGAGAGTAAAATCCGATCAAACAAAATCCGGGTGGAAACTCAAAGGGGATGTAATGTTTGATGAAGTAGCTGAAAAATGCAGCTTTATCACTCCTGTACCGGGAGGGGTTGGACCCATGACCATTTCATCACTCCTCAGGAACACGTTAAAATCATATAAAAAAGAAATATATTCAAAACCAACAAGTTAAAAATAAACTTAAAAAAACATATAAATTAGTTTCTGTACACGCGAAAATATTTATAATTTAGTAAACAGAAAATTCAAACATATTTGAAATAAAAGTCTATGAAAGAGGATAATTTTTCTCCCTTTGAAATCCGTCCAAAACCTGAATTGGTGAAGTATTATGAAGAGATGATGGATAATAATGATCAATATTTCTATGATGTTGCTGAATTTGAAGAAATTATAGATTATTATTTTGAGCAAAATGAATTGGAAAAGGCTTCCCAGGCTATTGAAATGAGCAAAACACAGCATCCCGATTCAATTGCACTTCAATTAAAAACTGCACTTCTCTATATTAATCAGTCTAAGCCTCAAAAAGCACTTCCAATACTGAACATCATTCAAAAAATGGCACTTCAAAAAGAAGAGGTTTACGTGCATAAAGCACATGCATACAATCTGATGAAAAATGATCAAAAAGCCATGAGTTATTTTGACAGATCGTTAAAATGCACACAGGGCAGTGATAAAGAAGAAA
>CAYPTK010000129.1:0-8074 GCA_964413555.1 uncultured Bacteroidales bacterium
TACTGCCTCCTGAAGAAGTAGCCCAGTGGCTGCCATAATCAGACCAGTTGCCTGTGCCTCCGACCCAATAGTAATCTGCTGCGTTTGTTTCATGAACAAAGGACAACATAACACATGTTATAAACAAAGCGAAATAGACTTGTTTTTGTAAAAATGATTTCATAGTAAATGGGTTTAAATTAAACATTGTATTTTAGCCTATTTCAATTGGGGAAGAAAAAAAGTAACCCTTTTGGATAAATTTTTTTTAACAGGTTGCATCTTAGGGAGATTGCAGTGGAATGATGCGAGTAGTCAAAAGGGAGGGGTGCAAAAAAAATTAAGAGTGAATAGGTGTATGATCTTTCAATTTCTATACATTTAACGTTTCGGCCATGTAGCGCTCCCACTACTCATCAAACTCATCCAAATCAAATGCATTTTCAATTAATCTGGCACACCAATGAACCGTCATAACATCAATTCTAAATTCATTCACAATTCTATATACGATCCTAAAATTCCCTCTGATTAATTGTCGTATTGTCTCATCATTAAACTCTGGAGACATTGGTCCAGCTTTTGGATGTTCTTCTAAAATATCAGGAGCATTAAAAAGTTTTTCTACTGTTCTTTCTGCATATTTAACCGAGTCTTTAGCTATCCATTCACCTATCTCGTCTAAATCTTCAAGTGCAGCATCTGTCCAAACTACTTTAACCATTTCTTGAGTTTTTCTTTGGCTTCTTCTTTAGTATTAATACGGTCATTTTGAGAATCATTCAGCCCTTTTTGAATTTTCTCAATAAATATCAAGTGATCAATCACCTGGTCAATGGTTAAATTCTCCGGCAAATTGCCTAATGAATTAATTATTTGTGTTTTTGTTATCATATTTTTCTCTTTTAAACAAAGATAATGATTTTCTTCTACTTTTTAATGCCACACACTTCCCAAGCTATTTGGCCTAACAGATGTGCAAAAAAAATATTAAAGCATAAAATAGATATCTTATAAATCCAAAACACAACAGGCCTTCCTTATTGAATGATTGTAACATTTATCACTTCGCGGCCATTGCATATAAGCATGTAACTGCCAAAGGGCAATGTTTGCCCGTTTTCGTCTGTGCCATGCCATTCGGCAGGCCCCTGCAATTCCGACAGTAATTTACCGGTACGGCCATATATTTTAGCTGTCCCGGGACAATCAATATAGTAAAAATCATCAAACCCGTCCCCGTCCGGAGTAATTATGATATCCTCACAATTTTCAGGAGTTTTATCAATTTTTAGATGCTCATTCAGCGTTTGAATGCACTCGTTCCGGTCTTCAATTTTAACCTGGTAAGTGCCCGGGGGTAACAATAATACAGGGTTGTTAAATGTAACATATTCATTGGTCTCAATATTGATACTTTCAAATAAATAAGGCCCGCTCCCGGTAATGGTATTGGTATCCAGTATTATTTTCCCGGGCCCGGTGCACGTGGCTTCATGGGTCGAATATGACAAATCCGTGAGAGACAGGGGTTGGTAAGCAATAAAAACAGAATCGGTACGTGAACAATGATTTGTATCTGTAACATTGACCCATGCCCTCCCTGAAGAGTCAATAAATAGTTCATCCCCGGGCACATTATTGTTCCAACGATATGACAATCCGGGCTTCCTGTTATTGACCGTAACACGAGTTCCGGTGCATTCATCTGTAATGGTAAATTCCGTTTCCGGTAAATCCGGCCCTTTTATTTCAATACTGTCGGTAAAAGAACATGCCTCAAAAACCCTGGCAGTGTATATGCCAGGATCATAAATGGTTTTAGTAAGAGTATTCGTAGAATCAAACCATATAAAATCCGGTGAGGGATTGTTCATCGTCAATACAACGGAATCACCCGGGCAGATTATTTCTGAAGAAGCAGTAATATTTTTTGTTGAATGCTGGACATTGACAATCTCGAACGAATCCGTATAACTGCATGATTTAACATGAACGGTTATCCATGCTTTGCCTTCAATAGGATAAGAAGTCGTTTCTGAAGTATCACCGTTAGACCATAGTATTGAATCAATCATCTCTGATGAAGAATAATTTAGATGAACCGGATCATTCCCACAACGAATAATGGTATCCTGAATATTAAAAAATGGCTCCCCGTATATTTCGATTTCCGGGTTGTTGTTATGCAGGCAATAGTCACTAAAGACAGGAATATTATACACGCCCGGGCTGCTTTGAGAAGGATTTATGGAACCACTATACAGGTCCAGGCTTAAACCGTCTATGTATGAAAACGATGCATCCACAGGTTTTTTAACCGGGTATATTACATCCTGGTTATTACAAAAGGCCGAGTCAGGATAATAAAACCGGCGTTTATAACTCTTCACAGAATCGATTGAAGATGTCATCGCGGGCTGAAAGGCATCAAAATTAATAGGTATATCTGCATAAAAGACACCCACGGAATCAATAATACAGTCATTTATGCTGTCATATACCTGAAATGTAAATATTTCATTCGTATCAAACCCATTATCCTGCCCCTCGTCACCATAAGCAGTAATTATAATGTCTTCATGTTTCCTAATCTGACTATATCCTCCGCATTCGAGCCCGGATTGGCCGGTATAAAAAACACCAATATAGTAATTAGAATCTAACACGGTATTGTCAAGAAAAATGGAATTACTATCAATTGCTATGATATGAGAACTTCCTGTAACCGCGTAGTTCCAGGGGATCGCGTGCAAATTACCGGCTGCCAGTTGTACAAATAGAATACAACTGGTGATCTTTTGAATATGTTTAATGATTCTTTGCATAATGATTTTCCTTCATAGTTATTTCAATCATAATTTTAAAATGTAACCCATTTTAATGCTATTTTTCGTTTATTGTATATTTTATCAACACTTCAAAGGTGTTGATGTTTATATAATTCATTGTTGTCGGATAATTATACGACAGCAATACGCTGAGGTTTCCAATGTCTGTTTCTATCTTGTTTAAACCCAGCAAATACGATATCCCCCCGTGCATCCTGAAAAACCCGCCAACATGAATCAGGCTGAATAATGTTGATTCAATACCTGCTTTATATGTATTCTGTATTCCCGGGTAAACTATAATCATTCCCGAGGGAATGAGGCAAACATCGTGATGCAATAAAAAAGTATGCTGATAATGAAAATTATAAAACCGATGAAAAACAGCTTGCTGGGAAAAAGGTTGTATTTCGCTATTAAACAATTGTTGAGCAGATATTCCCAACAAATCTTTTTCAGAAAAAATAGTAACCCCTGCACTGCCATCCGGGACGAGAGAAGAACTATTCCCGGTATGAACAGTACCTTCTATGCTATTATTAATAAATCCGAATTCAATGCCCCCGGAAAAATGTACATGTCCGGATATCTTTGTTTGCCATGCATACTGCGCGTACAACCTGTTTTGTTTAATAAATTTGCCTTCAGAGTCATTTATTACGCGCAATCCGAGGCTCGTTGCATTATGTTTAGCGTTCCCCTTGTTGAACCTGTAATAAAAATACGCCATGGAACTGTTAAAAACACTCCACCTGCCCGGCTGTCTTCGCGTGAAAACACAGCTTTCAAAATTCGTTCCAATGCCCGTTAAAGAGGGGTTGCTATGAAATAAAACATGATTGTGTTGATAATACTCTATAGGAAACCTGTTCGCCTTATTTTCCTGTCCATATAGTGGAAAAAAGACGATTATAAATAAAAAAAATAATATAAAAATATGGTTCAGCATTTCCTGTTAATTAATACGAAGATAAAAATTAGTGTGAAATTTTGGTTACGATAAACCCGTGAATAAAAGTAACTCATAATCACAACATTCATGAAAACTATTCAAATCTTATCATTTCAGCCAGTTGCAAAAAATAGTCAGTTGACCAGATTTCAAGTGCTTCCTGGTTTTTTATGAATGGAAGAATATCTGCTTTCACCATCTCTATTTTGGTGCGTTTTATTTTTTCTTTTAATAATGAAATAAATTCCTCTTTTGAAAACTGGTTATTATTAATGTTTCCACTTTGCAGGCCACGCTCTTTCAGATGAATGAAATTGAGCGGATGGTTATTCCTGGCATACCATTCAAAATCGTACCAATCACGGCCCTTTACCCGGTTTCTCCAATTCCTGAAAAGCAACGCGTGCATTTTTCCGGCATACAGGCATGGGATGGTAAAACATCGGGCCATAAATGAAAAGGGCAACATGAGCAATTTAGATTCTGTTTGAAAATTTAAGGGGGGATCTTTATCTACCTCAATTTTTATTTTTATTGATCGTTCTGTTTGAAATGCAATATTATACATCTCCGTAGTGTCCTTTAAAAAAGCTGATTCTACTTTAGATACAGAATTTTTTTCTTTTCTTGCTATTTCAACCTTTCTTCCCAATGCAATGAATTCCCTGGTAATTGCCTCAAAATAAGGTTCAAGCGTGAAATCTTTTTTGGCTTTGACTAACGAAAAATCCATGTCTTCAGAAAAACGTTCAAGCTTGTGGAATATCCGCAAGCATGTACCCCCGTAAAAAGCAGCTTCATTAAAAAAGCCGCTTCGGTATAAGGCTGCCAATGTTACCTGCTGCATTACCTCATGCAAAGCATTCCGTTCATCATCCCTTGTTTCTATGGGATACCGGGACATCATCTGATCAAATATAGAACTCATATTATTTCATTTTTAACTGCATTAAATAATTAGCCAGCCGCTGGATATCAGCTTTTTTATATCCCTCCAATGAACAATCGTTGATTATGTTAATGTCAAACGTTTGTATAGCTTCCCGGGAAATCCGTAAATCGTGCAACAGGTAGTCTTTAACTGCTTTGGTTGATTGAAAACGCAAACCGGATGTATTCAGGACAAGATCGCAAAGTGCTTTTTCCGGGGAGGCTATAATAAATGCATAGTTTTCATCTATGATCTTCTGCAACAGGCCAATCGGGTAATATGCCCCGGGTACAGTAATGTATTGAAAAACACCAACAGGTGTCTGATATTCTTTTTTTCTTTTAAGTGTGGCTGATTTTGTCACGTAAACTCGCTCTGGTATTAAACCGTGATAAGAAAGAGCACTTTCGTAAGAAACATAAGACGGGCCATATAAATGATTTGCAATCAGCTCTTTTGAAAGACTTTGCCCGGTTATGGCCCTGGGAATTGCATATAAACCTCTTTTTAGATGTATTAATTCCCCGGAATTATTTAATTGATTGATTTTGTCTTTCGGGGAATTGTATGTAGCCAAATCTTCCCTAAGGACAAAGTTGCCAACCGGAACAATTTTATATTCTCTGAATTTTGTCATTATTTTTTTAATTTGTTTACAAATATAACATATTTTGCATAGAAATTCAAATATTATCCTATTTTCTATGCAAAATCAGCTAACTTTATTTTACTTTACCTTTCTTTTGTTTAAAAAGAATACCTAATTCCCGGCCATATATTTTCCGGCAAAGTTTTATCTATATACATAGCTAAATTAACAAAGAGATATCTATTTAATAAATGTTGAGATTGTTGTTTATTCTTTTAGATAAACCATCTCTAACCTTGGCTTGTTGTGCAAAATCGAGCCAATGTTTAACCACCTCGTTTATTTCAGTAATAATGTTTTCCCCTTTTTTTATGTTGTTTGTTTTGGCAACGGCCATCAGGTCGCTCACGTTAATGTTCCTGTGTTTACCATTTATACCCAGGGTTTGTTGGCTTACCCATTGGTTTGTGGGGTCATACGAATAACAAATATCGTAAGCAGGAGCCAATTGCCATTGTTGGCCCTTTTTAAGGAGAAATGAAAAGTTTTTGGTATGGTCGTCGTAATTTGTTGCCAACACGTTGAAAACCATCCTGCGAAACATTTGTTCCGCTTCGGGATATTTAAGCCTTAACTGGCGCATGGTATCAAAAACCTGTTCGTAGCTGTATGCATATATATCGTTAAAATCAAAATGTTGAATGCCACACAGGGTTTGAATATGATGTTTAGTGTTATTCCCTTCCCTGTCAAAGCGTTTGGTCATAAAATGGGTGCGGTTGTTTTCTTCCAGCAGTTCGCAATCCATCATATCCAGTCCGCAGGCTTTGGCCATAAGGTAGTATGCATACTCAACCCGTCCCCAACCGTGGCTTTCGCCAAACTGTGCGCCGCTTACACCATCCAGTTTAATCAACCAGTGTTCATAGCCTTTGGGTACTTTTGTTTGCCCCGAGCGGATATCTCCGGTTTTTCTGTTATACGCGATAAGAGCCTTAGGGCGTGCGCCACCAGCCGATGCTCCGATTTTCAGAATATCCTTTATGGCATGCTGTTCTTCTTTTTTTAGATTGGTGTCAAATTTTTCCCGATCCAATAACATCTTTCTTGCTATATCCACAAGACCGGAAATCTCAATCGCGAAGGTGTTTTTTTCTGTTTTAAATCGGGCTGGTTCAAATTCGAGTGCTCCAATCCCACGGCTGCCAATAAAACATAGCTTTTCAACGGGATTCATACTATTGGCAGGTCTGCCATTCTGAACTAGCCATTTATCAATCAATTTGTTCCCATATTTATCTGGCAATGAATCTGCCAATAATCCGGGCAATCCTTTGAAAGTATCTTCGCTGCTGTCTTTTGATCTTATCAGTTCCGGGAAATTATATATTCTGTCCCCATTATCAACAGGCATTTTTATGGGGGATAACTCCCATTTATTCAGCAAAAAACTTTTGTCATACTGGAAAGACCCGAGCATACGATCTGGTAGCCAACGTACAACACCTGCTAATTGCCCCCATATTTTCACAAAAGCATAATCTACCATCCTAAATTGTCATTTTGTTTATTGTCCATTGGTTTGGTTCTTGCTCTTTTACGTTTTTTTTCCTGTAGTTTGGCATACGCTATTGGTGATATTTCATCAATTACCTCAAAACCTTCAAGCACGTGCAATACATCCAATGCCCTTAAGATTTGAATTAAAGAAGTTAAGGTAATGGAGTCCCCGTTTTCTATTTTACTTATGGTCCAGCGGTTTAAGCCAGCCATTTTGGCCAGCTGCGACTGCGTAATATTTTGTTGAATCCGGGTATGTTTAATGAATTCACCAATTTGCCTGATGATTTCTATATCTGACTTTTTAACCCAGTTATTATTTGCATATCCCATCATAAATCATTTATTGTGCATATAATGTTAGCTATACCCAACAAAAATATAAAATATTTATTTAAAAACAAAACCTGATGGCTTATCCCAACAAAATAACAAAAAAAACAAGATTAATGCCTGCAAAACCCAACAAATAATAACAATTCAATATAAACTTTTTCCTGTACGATGCACTTAGGGATCACTATTGCATAATTTTATGAATTAAATTAATCGTTTAGTGGTTACATTTTATTGTTTAAATTTGAATTAATATTAAAGAAGATCACTGGTGAATTTTGTTGACAAAGATATTCTTGCAGGAATAAGAGCCGGGGACGAGAATAGCGTACTCCGGGTTCTGTATGATGAGCTTTTGCCCTATATCAAAAATATGGTCATCAGCAATTCAGGAACAGATGATGATGCATTTGATGTTTTCCAGGAAGGAATTTTGGTGTTTTATAAATATGTGAAAACAAATAAATTTAATGAAACACATAAAATTGAAAGTTTCGTGTATGCCGTGTGTAAAAATATTTGGCTGAATAAACTAAAAAAAGAAGCCCGCAATACACGTCTTGATGACAACATGAAAAATGTATTGTATGAACCCGATCTGAGTAAAGAAATTGCAGGGAAAGATAAATTAGAAAAAATGAATGAAGCATTAAGTTCTTTGGGGCCCAGGTGCAAACAGCTACTCTCACTCATGTATTTTGAACAAATGTCAATGAAAGAAATTGCAGTCAAAATGGGCTTTTCAAGTGAAAATGCAGTCAAAACAAAAAATTATAAATGCAAACAACGATTGATAAAGTTTTTAAATGAAAATCCCGGGATCAAAAAAATATTCAGGCAATAATGGATGAAAAGAAGAAATATGAATTAATAGACCAATACTTATTGGGTAAGTT
>CAYPTK010000130.1:0-8049 GCA_964413555.1 uncultured Bacteroidales bacterium
GCTTTACCCCGTGCATCAAGAATTACTGACGCTAAATCCCTGTCGTCAATAATCATATACATGTTTCCTTTTGATAAAGGGATTTTATTCAGGTTGTCATAAATATAAAATTTCATGTTCATTTCTTTGAAAAACCTGGCAAAACCTGTCCTGATCCCTTCCGGATAACATTCGCGACGAGGGTACACGAGATAAGCATTTTGGTATATAGTAAGGCGATGTTTCAATTGGTTTAGTCCATGATAAACGATTTGCTCAAAATTCTGAAAAACACCGTTTGGAGGGTTATCGGTAATCATGGGTTGGTCAAGGAGGAAGGTGCGTTTTCGCGGTAACTGTTCAATGCTCTTTTTAACATGTTTCATTCCGGCCGGCATGATAACATAGTCGGTATATTTCCCGGCGTTTTCATCTATTAACATTTGAAAAACCCGTTGATTAAAATGATGGAAGAAAATATCTGTTTTTACCCTGTTCCCCGCTTCATTAAGAAAGGCATTATATAAGTCTTCCTTAAATGCATTCAATTCATCAAACAGTAAAAAAATATTCCGTTGTATACGGAGGTTTTTATTCTTGATGTAGTATCCTTTTCTCGGCTCAACTTTAACAATTCCTTTTTTTACCAGTTCATTGTAAGCTGCAAAGACGGTATCCCGTGAAATGTTTAGATTATCAGACATATTATTCACGGATGGCAGTTTATCCCCGATTTCCAAATGCCCGTTTTCAATTGCCCCGCTGATGGATAGGGTTAATTGAATGAATTTAGGGGTGTCTGCTAAACTACGTGATCTCAATATTTTGAATAAAACATTATATTTCATTTAGTTAAGAATTAATTGGTATGGTCTGATAGGCAAATATAATGTATTATTTCAATAAATACAAATAAAAAAGAATGTATTTTATTCAACCGGGAAGAATGAGTTCATAAGCCCTGTTCATTCTGAATCCTGACGGTTAAATTTTTACATTACTATTTCCACGAAAATTGTTATAGTACATTTGAAGTATAAAAAAAAAATTGTATATTTGTATGGTTGAACGTTAAACCTTTTTATTATTGACGACAATAAAAGACATAGCAAAGCTGGCCGGGGTTTCACATACCACGGTATCACAGGTGTTGAATAATAAAGGCCGGGTATCAGAACAAAAAAGGAACGAGATACTGGAATTATGCAAAAAACATAATTACCGCCCGAATTATTCTGCCAAAAATTTGCAAGGCAAGAAAACAAAGGTTCTTGGTGTTATCGTGAATTTTTTCGGGAATTCATTTTTTGGTGAAATTGTAAAGGGGATTGAAAATGTAGCGCTTAAAAATAATTATGTGCTTTTATTTGGTGATTCACGAGAAAACCATGACCGCGAAAGTATGTATGTAGATACATTTATCGAACGGCAGGTCGACGGAATTATCATGTATCCGACGTTTTCATATGAATTTGAACAAAGCATAAAAAAAATGGAATTCTATGATATCCCGTTTGTTTTGGTGGATAAATATTCAAAAAACCAACCTGCTAATATTGTTGCCTGCGATGATCATGCTGGAGGGTATATGGCCACCATGCACCTGATCCGTAAAGGACATAAACGAATTGGATTTCTGGGTGGGCCGCCATGTTCTACCATTGACAGCCGCTATGAAGGATATATGAACGCGTTGGAAGAAAAGGAAATCCCTTTCAACAAGAAGTATGTTGCTAATTTTAACATTACACCTGAGCATAACCATATTGATGGGTATTTGCCTGCCGTGGATATCCTTTCTTCCAGGCCACGTCCCACCGCGATATTTGTCTCTACCGATGAAGCCATCCCCGGTGCAATGAAAGCCTTCAGGCAAATGAACCTGGATGTGCCAGGAGATGTTGCCCTGATAAGCTACGGGGATACTCCTCTCCTTAAAAATGAAGATATGGCCGTCACGGCCGTGAATTATCCACAAATTGAAGTTGGTGAAAAATCAGTGCAACTGCTGTTTGATATGATCAACAACAAGAAAAATAAAAATGAACGCCATCACGTGTTTATTAAACCCGATCTAATGGAGAGGGAGTCATGCGGAGGATTATTATGAACGTGAACACGATGGTTCAGCGATCGGGTTTTTCAGAAATACGCGTGAAAATAAAAGAAAGGGACAATGGATATAGAGGTGTAAAGGAATTAAGGTATATATTGGATGTCTTCAGGCCTGAATGCCATTCACACCATGCTTATTATCCCTATAAACTATATCCAGACAGTATTTTGCATTAAAAAATTAAATAATCAAAGGATGGATAATTATTGCATAAATTGATTTAACGTTAAACCTTCTAAATTTTATATATTATGTATACAGTAGACAACTATTTTATTGCCGTAATGCTCAGCATTATTACCATGTTTTGCTGGGGATCATGGGCCAATACCCAAAAAATGGCTTCCAAAAAATGGCCCTTTCAGCTTTTTTATCGCGATTACGTGATCGGGGTATTTGTCTTATCATTAATTGGTGCTTTAACCATGGGCAGCTTCGGGGCCAAGGGGCAGGGTTTTTTTGAGAACGTGTTTCAAACGGAATTACGCTTTTTATTTTACGCGTTTCTCGGGGGCATCATTTTTAACCTTGCCAACCTGCTACTCGTTGCAGCAATCGATAAAGTAGGAATGGCCGTTGCGTTCCCTGTTGCAATCGGGATATCTACTTCTTTAGGCACCGCGATTAACTATATAGCGCAACCAACCGGGACCAACAGTGTTTTGTTATTTGCCGGGATTGCATTTTTAATTTTAGCCGTTGTAGTAAATTCCATTGCTTATAAAAAACTTCAAAAAGATGAACACGCGGCGTCATACAAGGGAATCGGTATAGCCATTATTTCCGGCTTACTGATGGGGTGCTTTTATTATTCTGTTGCTACATCCATTTCCGGTGATTTTGAAATTATTGAACCGGGTAAATTAACACCATATACCGCGGTTGTTATTTTTTCATCAGGGGTGCTAATTTCTGACTTCTTATGGAACAGCAACCTCATGGCAAAAATGAATGTTTGGGAACGGGTAGATTATACCCAATATTTTAAAGGGAAAATGAGTTGGCATTTTATAGGATTACTCGGTGGTATTATCTGGAGCATTGGGATGTTACTAAGTATAATATCAGGTGGAGAAGCCGGGTATGCCATTGCATTTGGACTTGGAAACGGGGCCACGATGATTGCAGCGTTGTGGGGTGTTTTTGTATGGAAAGAGTTTAAAAATGCTTCGAGAACAACATTAATACTTCTTGTTTTAATGTTTGCTTTTTTTATCGCGGCATTGGCTTTAATTATAATTTCAAAAATATGAATCATTTAATACCAAAAACATTGAATTATGAATACCAAAAAAATAACCATCATAGGGAGCTATAATGTAGGGTTCTTTTTTATTGGAG
This sequence comes from uncultured Bacteroidales bacterium, assembly GCA_964413555.1. Taxonomy (GTDB): domain Bacteria; phylum Bacteroidota; class Bacteroidia; order Bacteroidales; family JBBRXJ01; genus CAYMKE01. The sequence continues at coordinate 3,437 of CAYPTK010000130.1, forward strand.
ATTCTATGCCTTCACTCGGGGAAACAATCATGGGAAAGCAATTTCATGAAGGCGGAGGAGGGAAAGGCTCCAATCAGGCAGTAGCATGTGCATCGTTCGGAGCAGAAACTACTTTTATTGGTAAACTAGGCGCGGATAAATATGCCATTGATGCCTTGAAAATGTACAAAGAACGCGGAATATCCATTGATCGTGTTAAAATTATTCCTGATACCCATACTGGAATGAGCGTGATGATAGTTGATAAAAAGGGCAATAATATGATTTCGGTAGTACCAGGTGCCAATTTTTTATTTTCAAAAGATGATATAGACAATGAGAAAGAGACGATTCAATCTTCGTACATCACGGGTTTTCAACTGGAAAATAATCATGATACTGTTTTCTATGGCATTCGTAAGGCAAAGGAATGGGGCTCTATAACATACCTGGATCCGGCACCGGCAGCACCATTACCTGATGATTTGTATGCATATATTGATATAATCAAGCCAAATGAGACGGAAGCAACAATTATCACTGGCATTAAAGTACATGATGCAGAAAGCGCGAAAAAAGCAGGCCATTGGTTACTCGCGAAAGGTGTAAAAAAGGCCATTATCACCTTAGGGGATAAAGGCGTTGTTCTCATGACACCGGATTATGAAGAACAATTTTCTGCCCCGGTAGTAAATGCTGTTGATACAACCGGCGCTGGTGACATTTTTAGTGGCTGCTTCCTGGCATCGCTTGCCAATGGGAAAACGATGAATGATGCAATAAAATCAGCCATTTATGCTGCCTCACTGTCTACTACCAAAATTGGTGTCATTGAATCCATTCCTGAAACAGAAGAGATGGAAAGATTTATTTCACAATATTAAGATTAAAGAAAGAATATAAATGACTACAAAAGAAAGGATATTGAACGTCTACAGGAATCAAATGCCGGATAAAATACCGGTTGGTATTTATAATAGGTATCATCGTTACGGTGAGGTTGAACGTGCTGCCAGGGATAATGGATTAGGGATTCTTGATTTTTACCCGGTGGTATCTCTATTGGCACCACCATGGCATGTTAAACCCGGGTATGTTTCGGAAGTGAAAAATTCATCATTTGATGTGAAATTAACATGGGAAAAAGGCAAACAAATTGAACTCAGAACATTTGAAACACCTGTTGGAAAGATATCCCAGGTAATCGTAAAAGATACTGCTTATGGTAGCGATTGGACACGAAAACATTATCTCGAGACCCTTGAAGATTACAGGATAATGCAATATATTATAGAAAATACAGTCTTTAAACCACAGGAAAAAATTATCAAACAACGAATAGCTGACCTGGGAAATGATGGAATCGTATTAGGAAGGGTTGACCGTTCACCTTATCAGAAATTGCTTACCGAGCTTGCAACGCCGGAGACATTTTTGACCGAGCTCTACACGAATCCCGGAGCCATTGATGAGTTGATTGAAACCATGAATCATAAATCCGATGAACAATTTTTAATGGCCATGGAATCAGAAGTAGAGGTAATCTGGCAACCGGATAACATAACGGCTGATATGACACCCCCTGACATGTACGAAAAATATGTTTTACCATTCTATGAAAAACATGGGAAACAGTGCAAATCAGCAAACAAATCTTATTTAGTGCATATTGACGGACGAACCAGGGGGATCAAAGAGCTCATTGCTCGCTCAAATTTTGACGTGATCGATTCTTTTTCTTTTTCTGAAATGGCAGGAGATGTATCAGTGAGCGAGGCACACGAAATATGGCCCAATAAAGTATTATGCCCAAATTTTCCAGCTACATTAAGCCATGAAAATGAAGAAAATATTTTAAATTACCTCGGCCAAAAAAAACAAGATTTCGCGAATAACCCTTTCATGATACAAATAAGTGAGGATATACCAATTGATTCGTATTTGACATTGTTGCCAATTTTATCTAAATTTAAATAAAATTGTTTTTTAATGAATCAACATAAAATAATAGTCTTGGGCAGTATAAACACCGACATGGTAGTGCAAACAAGTAAATTTCCTGCACCCGGTGAAACCATACTCGGGGGTAAATTCTTGATGAATCCCGGCGGGAAGGGAGCTAATCAGGCTGTTGCTGCTGCCAGGCTTGGAGGGAGTGTTGTGTTTGCCGGAAAAACCGGGAATGATCTGTTTGGAAAACAGGCCATAGAATCTTTATCAAAAGAAGGAATCAACACTGAACATGTATTGACTGACCCTGACCCCGAACAAGCAAGTGGTGCTGGATTTGTTTTGCCAATAAAGCAGCAGCCATGTAAGTCACAAAAATGGGAACACAAGCTTCCATCCCTTATTTATAAATATTATATTAGAAGAACAATGAAAAATATACTAGTATTAATGGGCATGGCCGTGTTACTTTTTTACTTGTCAACTGGAAAAGCTAAATAAAACTTCAGAAAATAATATATATTTCACTAAACCAACGGAATGACTGTATAACCTAAAACACGAAGTGAACCAATGGAAAAAACAATATTCATCTTTTTTTTAATTGTCTTGACAATGCATGCAGAAAGCCAGGATTTAGTAATCAAATCCGATACGGATTGTATATTAAAGATTGACGGGCTAAAGAAAAGAGAGCTTAATGCAAATGAAGAAATCGAAATCCCGGTTTCTGAAGGTGAACATATACTACTGGCAGTAACGAGGGACAAAAAATTGCATTTTCGTGATGTTGTTGAAATATATGAAGGGAAAAAATACAATATAGAAATATCCTTTCAGCCTGTTTTAGCACATGGGAAAAAGATAAAGCGAAAACAGGAAAAACGGCAAACGAACATTGAAACATATTACAATCTTAAATCCGGTATAATCAATGAAATCCGGGATAATATGATATTGATCCGGGGAGGTGATTTTGAAATGGGAACCAGTGAAGGCAAACAAGACGAACAACCCGAGAGAAATGTCTTTCTGGATGATTATTATATTAGCAAATATGAAGTAACCCAAAAACAATGGATGGCTGTCATGGGCAATAATCCAGGTTTTTTTTATGATTGCACGGGATGCCCGGTAGAAAACGTGCATTGGTACAATGCCATTGTTTTTTGTAATCAATTAAGCCGGTTATCAGGTTTATCCCCTTATTATAGTATAGATTCTGTTCAAACGGATACAAACAATCATAATTTTTATGACCATTTAAAATGGACGATTACAATTCATGAAGATGCCAATGGATACCGGCTGCCAACAGAAGCAGAGTGGGAATTTGCAGCTGCCGGCCATACGGATTATCTGTATGCCGGGAGTAATATAGCAGATAAAGTGGCATGGACATTAGAGAATTCAAATAGCTCAATTCATCCTGTAGGCCAAAAAGAACCAAATACAAACGGGTTGTTTGATATGAGCGGGAACGTATGGGAATGGTGCTACGATTGGTATTCACCAAATTATTATTCCAAGGGTAAGCATAAAAATCCGAGCGGGCCGTCCGTGGGCCGACTACGCGTTATCCGCGGAGGGGGTTGGATGGCTCACCAGATGCATGCACGGGTACGAAATCGTGATAGAGATGGAGCGGATAACAAGAATTATTTCACGGGATTCAGGATTGTACGAAATCATAAAAAAATTCAGCAATGAAATCATTCAACAACGCGATTATGTTTTTAATGGCACTCTGTTGCCTGTTCACTGTATCAAGTGAAATTCATGCACAAAATATACCGGCAAATGCTGCCAAAAACATCCAGCCGGTTATTTTAGTTTCAGACCTCATGCGTCCATACGACGACCCGGATGATCATTGGGATCTTGCAACCGCTTTTGCACTGGCATATTCGGGGGCCATCGATTTAAAAGGAATCATCATTGATTCTCCTGAAAACATGGCCTATGTTGAGAAAAAAAATCCGGATGTTACTGCTGTTGCCATGTTGAATTATATTACAGGTCTTTCTGTTCCAGTGGTTAGCGGTTCACCTCATCCATTGCAAAACAAGGAAGACAAACAGCAATATGCAGTGATACAAGACCTTGGAGGGGTTAACATGATTCAAAAGGTGTTATCCGGATCTGATACAAAAGTGAAAATAGTAATTACAGGAAGTTCGCGTGACGTGGCCATCGCGCTAAACCGTTTCCCAAAACTTTTTGAAAAAAAGTGCAGCGGGATCTACCTGAATGCCGGGTTAGGACTAGAAAATCCCTATGAGAGGTCCAGGCCCGAATGGAATACAAAACTTGACAAGGAAGCTTTTCATTCCATTTTTTTTGCCCAGTGTCCCGTGTACTGGCTTCCATGTAATGTTTCGCATTACAGGTTAAAACATGGGAACGTGTTGCCTCATTTGTCAACCAATATGCAAAAATTTTTCACCTTTATGTATGAAAAGCGTTCTGCCGGCAATTGGTTTCAGTTTTTGCAAAAGCCATTAAATGACTCGGCCATTCATTCAATTTCAGATAAATACAGAAGCATGTTTTGTACAGCAGGATTATTTCATGCTGCCGGATTTCTTATTGATGAAAACGGGAACCTGGTGTGCGCTAAAGATTATGAATCACCAATCACTGAATTCATTCCGGCCGGGATTGAGGAATTAAAAAACGGGTAC
>CAYPTK010000131.1:0-7871 GCA_964413555.1 uncultured Bacteroidales bacterium
TCACACGCCTCGAATTTGAACTTTATAGAGCAAACACTTGACTTTATAGACGGATACTAATTAGTGATTTTTAGAAAACGTCCTTTTTTTTTTACAAAAGTATAGTTATTTTAATACAATTTAAATAAATCATCATAAGATATTATAATTTTATTATTTTCGTAACTGTAATTTATAAATCATTTTAAACAAATGAATGGTTCAGAGAATCCTCAAATATCTATAGTTGCACCTCTTTACAATGAAAGCAAATCATTTTCATTTTTAATAGACAGGCTTAACAAGCTTATTGAAAACAGCCGGTATTCTATCGAAGTGGTGTTGGTAAATGACGGCAGCAGTGATAATACAGGAGATTTGATGTACCAACTTGGGCTAAGCAATAACAATTATCAATGCATTTTTTTATCCAGGAATTATGGCCACCAAATCGCGTTGTCTGCTGCATTGCAGAATGTCAGGGCAACAGAAGCTATCTTTGTCATAGATGGAGATTTGCAGGACCCACCTGAATTATTGCATGATTTTTATAACAAGTACAAAGAAGGATATGACGTGGTTTATGGTGTCCGAAAAAAAAGAAAAGAGGGATTATTAAAAAAGCTTTGCTATCATTTGTATTACCGTATGCAAAAAAAAGTATCCAACGTGCAAATTCCATTAGATAGCGGGGATTTTTGTCTTATCAGCAGAAAGATCGTTGACATATTAAATAAAATGCCCGAAAGGAGCAGATATATCAGGGGAATGCGATCATGGATCGGGTTCAGGCAAACAGGAATAGAGTATGAAAGAAAAGAAAGGGTTGCCGGCAATTCTCAATATACCTGGAAAATGTTATTTAATTTAGCATTTAACGGGATTTTCAATTTCAGTGAATTCCCGGTAAAATTCATTACCCGCCTGGGTATAATGTCAATTCTGATATCATTAATTTATTTTTTCTATGTTTTATACAGTAAATTTTTTCTTCAAGGCGTTCCAAGTGGTTTCACCGGGTTGCTATTTGCCATTATCCTGTTTGGAGGCGTACAATTAATATGCATTGGTGTTTTGGGAGAATATATTATAAGGATTTTTTTCCAGGTAAAAGAACGGCCTCTTTATATTATTAAAGAAAAAATTGTAAATAAGGAAATCAAAGATTAAACACCAAAAATGAAAAAACAGTTAACTACCGATAATATAATGCTTTTCGTAACCTTTGTATTGGGGTTATTATATTTTTACTATTCTCATTTATCAGACGGGTTTTATCAACATGATGAAGCTGCCCACTTCATCAGCATGAAAAGATTTTGGCACGACCCGTTTTCGGTGTTAGGGAACTGGAACAAACCCGGGTATAAACTACTGTATGCACTGCCTGCTTTAGGCGGACGGACAGTGGTATTATTAGTAAATTGTTTCGTGGCTGCTTTTTCATGCTTTTTAGCTTATAAAGTGGCCAAAACATTAAAAAGCCAATTTGCTATACTGGCATTTTGTTTATTGGCCCTGCAACCTATGTGGGTTCAACTTTCATTTCGGAATTATTCAGAAATAATTACAGCTTTCCTTTTAATCCTTTCACTGCATTTTCATCATAAGAACAAATTACTATTATCCACCTTTATTATTTCCTACATCAGCATTATCCGGCAGGAATTTTATATTATCCTGGCTATTTATGGACTATACCTGATATATAAAAAAGAATGGAAAGCCATTTTAAGCGGTGTTATCCCTCAAATCATAATCACCGTCTGGTCTTATTTTGGTACAGGAGACATTTTATACATTATCAATAATGTGATAAACACATCAGAAAAATATGCCAGTGCTTATCCACGGCAGGGCTTTGACCATTATCCGAAAATGTCTGTTATCATTTTTGGCGCCACAGGTTTAACATTGGCAATTCATTACATCGCAACAAAAATATTTAACATAAAAAAAATTCACTTAACAATCGTCATTCCTGCACTGCTTTTCTTGTTGTTACACAGTCTATTCAACCATAAAACATTAAACTTCGGGCCGGCAAGTGGGGGCAATTTAAGGTATATGACGGTGATTTCTCCTTTAATAGCTTTAATGGGGGCATTGTCTATAGACGGACTCAAACAACTTAAAAACAGGTTCAACGTTTTTATCATCGTCATCCCATTTATAATAATTGTTTGGTTATATATGAGTTATCAAGTCAGTGGTGTGTCATTCTCAGATGAACACAACTGGAATCACCTCATCTTCACAATCATTGCTGCCATACCACTTTTATTGCCAATTAAACACATATCTAAAAAAATAATAATGGGGATTTTAATAGTCATTGCCTTTGCCAATCTTATTTCTGTCATCAAACCCATCAAACAAAATTATGAAGAGGAAATAGTGGAACAAACAGCAATTTGGTATAAAAACCTGGTGCGTACCAACAAAAAAGTTACAACAGACAACCGGGTATTTGCTTCCCATGCATTATTTTATTACTACAATAATAAATCAGAAAAAGATTTCAAAAAAGAAGCATTCAAAATAAAACAACCTGCTATTGATACAGCAGAACCCGGATCATTAATTTTTTGGGACAGTCATTATTCATACAGGCCCAAATTGAAAAAAAATTCGGTTCCGCTTGAATATTTCAAAAAAAGGCCGAATGAATATGCACTGATCAAGCGGTTCAGTGAAACAAATAAAAGTTTTGAGATAGATGTTTTTTTCAAATACAGACATAAAAACCCAACATATGAAAAAGCACTTGAATTATTTGAAAAAGGGCAAATAAAAGAAAGCCAGCATTTATTTGAACAAGTAATTCAAAAAGACCCGAAGAATTACGCGGCTTTATACTTTTATGGACTGACTAAACAACGTGAAAATAATATAAATGCCGCGATGCAATATTATAACAAAGCACTGGCATTAAATCAGCAATTTGAATACCCGTTATTTCAAAGAGCCAGGATATATCATGCTCTTGGTAAAAACAAAAATGCATTGAATGATCTGAATAAATATATTCAGCTGAATAAAAGAAATTACCAGGCATTCTTCCTGGCCGGGAAAATATTCTATCAACAAAATAAACTTAAACAAGCAAACAACAGCATTGTAAATGCACTACGCCTGAATTCAAATTATGCCAATGGTTATTTTTATCTCGGGCTCATACAATTAAAGAATAAACAGAAAAAAAATGCCTGTAAATATTTTAACCAGGCAAAACAATTAGGCCATGAAAAAGCTGAAAAAGCAGTAAAAATGTATTGTAAATAAATGAACAAAGAATACTATAAAGAATATTATAAAAATGAACGAACTCATTGGTGGTTTAAAATAAGGGAAAAAATCATTCTTGATAATATTAAAAAACATTCTACATTCAAAAACCCCTCGATTCTCAATATTGGTGCTGCTACCGGACGTTCATCAGAAGCTCTTCAAGACATCGGGGCTGTTACATCACTGGAATATGATGCTGATTGTTGTCGTTTTACAAATGAGAAAACCGGGTTGGATGTTATCCAGGGTTCAATTCTCGAGTTACCCTTTACAAACAATACCTTTGATATTGTTTGTGCATTTGATGTGATCGAACATGTTCAAAATGACCAAAAAGCAATAGATGAAATGAAACGGGTATGTAAAAACGGGGGGATCATTATTATAACCGTACCAGCATTCATGTCTTTATGGAGCGAACATGATGATATTAACCATCATTTCAGGCGTTACAAAGCATCGCGAATAAAACAATTATTTTCTTGTTCATCCAACATCTTATATCAATCATATTTTAATACATTTCTCTTTTTACCCATTTTTATCTTCCGGTCAGTTTCAAGAATATTCAAACCGAAAAAAAAATCCGGTCAAGAAAAAGAAAACAAATCTGATTTCAAACAACTAAACAATAAAATTGTTAACAGTTTATTTTTTCAGTTATTTAACATGGAAAGGTATTTATTAAAGATCATTCGCTTTCCTTTTGGTGTTTCATATATTGTAACATATATCAATAAAGATACATAACATCAAGTCCTGAAAATCGTGTCAAAATCAATCGCCAAACACGATCACTGACTTTTTGACAGCCTAAGCGTTATACTGGCATAAAATTTGATAATTACTTAGTGTACATGAATAAAAACAGGTATTTGAATCATGTTTCCTGATAACGTGGTTCACGAGGTCCTGAAACACACCCTCTAATGACATGAACGAGAAATTACAGGGCCATGCAGAACGGTGTTAGTGTACTTTATATAGCAAACACTAATTATTGTATTGTTTATTTTATTAAAACAAAAAGACAACAATAAATCATTTGTTTATTTTGGCACAATCTTTGTAAAACAAAGTAAAATTTTAAAAAATGTATTATAATTAAAAATAAAGATCATGGGGAAAATAATAGGAATAGATTTAGGAACAACCAATTCATGCGTTGCAGTGATGGAAGGGAACAATCCTGTAGTGATTCCGAATAATGAAGGCAAAAGAACAACACCTTCAATTGTGGCATTTATTGAAAACGGTGAGCGTAAATTTGGTGACCCTGCTAAACGTCAAGCGATTACAAATCCGGAAAAAACAATATATTCCATTAAACGGTTTATGGGAGAAAAATTTGAACAAGTAAAAAAAGAAATTGACCGGGTTGGATATAAAGTAGTTAAAGGATCTAATGACACACCAAAAGTTAAAATAGATGACAGGGAATATACACCACAGGAAATATCTGCTATGATATTACAAAAAATGAAAAAAACAGCAGAAGACTACCTTGGACAAGAAGTAACAGAGGCTGTCATTACTGTTCCCGCTTATTTTAGTGATTCTCAACGTCAGGCAACGAAAGAAGCCGGAGAAATAGCCGGTTTGGAAGTGAAACGTATTATTAATGAACCAACAGCTGCCTCTTTGGCATACGGCCTTGACAAAAAAGAAAAAGACATCACGATCGCTGTTTTTGATTTTGGTGGCGGTACATTTGATGTTTCAATCCTTGAAATGGGGGATGGTGTCTTCGAGGTAAAATCAACCAAGGGCGACAGTCATCTTGGAGGTGACGATGTTGACCATAAGGTTATTGATTGGTTGGCAGAAGAATTCATGAAGGATTATAATGTAGACCTCCGGAAAGACGGCATGGCACTACAGCGATTGAAAGAAGCTGCAGAAAAAGCCAAGATTGAACTTTCAAGCTCAAACAATACAGAAATCAATCTGCCTTATATAATGCCGATTGACGGTGTGCCCAAACACCTGGTCAGGTCACTTTCCAGGGCAAAATTGGAACAACTGATAGACGATCTTTTAGTTAAAACTGAACAACCATGCCGTGATGCACTCAAGGCGGCGGGCAAACAAGCTTCTGATATAGACCATGTAATATTGGTAGGCGGTTCTACACGGATTCCTAAAGTGCAGGAAATTGTTAAAAAAATATTTGGCAAAGAAGGATCCAAAGGTGTGAATCCGGATGAAGTAGTTGCTACTGGTGCCGCGATACAAGGTGGTGTACTAGGTGGTGATGTAAAAGATGTTTTATTGCTTGATGTCACTCCTCTCTCGTTGGGAATCGAGACAATGGGCGGTGTAATGACTAAACTGATTGAAGCCAATACAACCATTCCTACACGGAAAACCGAAACATTTACCACGGCACAAGACAATCAACCATCCGTGGAGATTCATGTTTTGCAGGGTGAAAGGCCTATGGCAAAAGACAATAAAACCATTGGCAGGTTCCATTTGGATGGCATCCCTCCTGCTCCACGCGGTATACCGCAAATTGAAGTCACCTTTGACATTGATGCCAATGGCATTTTGAATGTTTCTGCTAAAGATAAGGGAACAGGAAAAGAACAAAGCATCCGTATTGAAGCATCTACCGGCTTGAGCGATGATGAAATCAAAAACATGAAAGAAGAAGCAAAAGCCAATGAAGAAGCAGATAAACAAGCTAAAGAGCGGATTGACAAATTAAACGAAGCAGACAGTTTAATCTTTCAAACCGACAAACAATTAAAAGATTACGGGGACAAAATTCCTGATGATAAAAAGAAACCTATCGAAGAGGCATTGAATAAACTAAAAGAAGCTCATAAAAATGAAGACCTGGATGCAATCGAAACGGCAAAAAACGAACTCAGTTCGGTATGGCAGGCTGCTTCTCAGGAAATATACAATGCCAGCCAGGCAGAGAACCAGGGAGGTACACAGGGAGGCCAACAAGCACAAGGTGGTGACCAGTCTTCAGGAGACAATAAAGGAGACGATGGAGAAGTAACAGATGTTGACTTTGAAGAAGTTAAATAGTAAATATTAAAATAATGATAAAAAAGGCTGCTTAAAAAAGCAGCCTTTTTTATTTTAATCGTGCTTATATAAAATAATTACATAAGCATTAAACCCGTCATATCTAAATTCTATATAATACTTTGTCATTTCTTTATTAATTTCTTTATGTAAACTGATTCATCATGTGTAATTTTAATAGCATATAACCCGGGCTGCAAATCTCTGATATCGATATTTATTTTACTTTGATCAGCATGTATTGTCTTGAATATTTTCCCTTCAAGGCTGATTATTTCTATTGTAAATACATCTGTCATATCATTTCTTATTGTAATCGTTTGATCAGCAGCATTTGGATATAATAAAATATTATCCTCGTGATTCAATTCATTAAGCACATCCAATATGCTAACAAATCCTGAAATATTGATCAAGACCGGGTTCGCATCATCTGAAACATGTTCTATTTGCTCATCCAGTGAACCTGTTCCTGCACTTGACTTCACTCTTACATAAATACCTGTACGTTGAACTGTATCATTCACGGGGAATAATTGAACTGAAGATACAAAATTGATATCGTCCGTTGATATTTCAATTTTACTTGATGCATTAATGGTAATGGTGTCTATAAGGTGATAACCTTCAACCGTGTAATTTTGTGAAGAAGAAGCAGTACCTTCTTCTGTAATAAAATCAGTCAGTGATTCATTTACCAATATAACTGGTGCAGATATAACCTGACCTGATAATGGTATATTTTGATTTTCAGCACTGGTCGAATAATGAAGTATATTCCCCGGGTAAGTCCCTGTATTGCTAATGGTTTTCATCCTGACATATATTGTCTCGGGCCCCACGGAACCGGAAGCAGGCGATAGTGATACCGAATCGACATATTCCATCAAGAAATTCGTTGATATTTCGTATTCTCCTGAAACTTTAATGATGATATCACCTAACAGGTGTTCCCCCGAAACACTGTAACTTTGGATTCCGGATGCCGAATCAGCATATGATTCAAATTCAACAAGGCTTGCATTGGTTGTAATAACAGGAAGAGGAATTAGCGTGTCATTCAATAATACATTTTGGTCTACCACATCCACATACCCCGGTGTCGAAAAATATCCATTAGCAGATATAGAATATTCAAGGCTATCTTCCACGAATACATCAATAAATGTTACCTGTCCCTGAGCATTGGTTGTCAATGTATCATAATGTTCGAGATAAATTTTAGCATTTTCTATTGAATCGCCGCTTACCTTGTCAGTTACTGTAAACGTTACCTTGTAAACAGTCTCCAGGCTTAAATGAAGCGTTGTATCAGATTTAACAAAAAGCGAACCCGTGGAATCAAAATAATTCGGATGAGATACTGTATAATTATATGAAGCAACACTATCAACAAGAAATGTTACATTTCCTGACGCGTCAGTTGTTTTTGTTCCATACCCGGGGATACTTATTTCAGCATTTGCAACAGGATTTGATGTTGCTGATTCTGTTATATTAAATGTTGTTATATATCCTATGTAAGGCCCGAACATCATTTTAGAAGCAGCAACTGTATA
>CAYPTK010000132.1:0-5114 GCA_964413555.1 uncultured Bacteroidales bacterium
GGTGCTTAACCACAAAGATCGCTTCAGGCAGAGCCTTCGCGATGACGGTTTCGTGATGTTGGGGAGTGCGGGTATTAATGGTCGCGTAAGGATTAGAATTGAGTTACTGTGTTGTTTAAATATTATCTAACATCAATGTTAGTGGCAAGCAAAAAAGCACCCTTCCAAAAAACATTACAGTGATTTTTAAGTATCTTTGTTATAAATTAAAAAAAGTTGTGAGATGAAAACATTAACTTTGCAATTACCTGATACAGTTGATGAAAAAGATGTAAAAATGCAACTTGCTGCTCATCTTTATGATAAAGGTATTATATCATCTGGACAAGCAGCTGATATAGTTGGGATATCAAAGAGGGAGTTTATAGAGACAGTTGGACAATATGGGGTTTCAATATTTGGAGAGAGTATTGATGACTTAGAACAGATTATTAATGAATAAAATTATTATCTCAGATACCAGCTGTTTAATTGCATTATCCAAAATTGATAAACTTGATTTATTAAAAGAATTATATCATGAGGTTATAATCACAAAAGAGGTTTGCCAAGAGATAGGCGGCTCTCTTCCAGATTGGATAATAATTTCAGAGGTTAAGGACAAACAAAAACAAAAACAAAAAGAAATAGAACAACAACTTGACAGTGGAGAAGCGAGTTCGATAGCCTTGGCCCTTGAAATTAAAAATACTACATTGATAATTGATGAAATAAAAGGAAGAAAAATTGCCCAATCATTTAATATTGACATAATCGGCACGATTGGAATTATACTGCTTGCTAATAAAAAAGGATTGATTTCAGATGTGACAAGTTTAATTCTAAGATTAGTAAATAAAGGATTTAGATTGTCGGATAATTTGATTAATAAAATAATTGAGAAATACGGACGAAAATAATTGCCAGCCACTTACACTAAGGGCGGAATAAATAGCGTGGGGTAATAAATTATGAAAGCCGAAACGTATAAAGATTTAAAAGAAAAGGAAAATTTTTTTTTTCTTGTGAAGACATTTGCTCTAAAGAAGATTTTGATAGATTAGCGAAATTTTGGAATAATGGAGAGCATAGTTCATGGGATGGAAGTAAGAGGTATATCTTTAGAGGTTTAAAAGAGGCAAAATTCAAACTGTATACAACTGGACAGCGTTTTTGGATTGAACAAGGAATGGATAAATTTAAAATCGAATATGGAAGTTTTATTCGAAAATTAATTGACAATGCAAAAAATCATCAAGTATCTCTTTTACAAAAATTTTATAAGGCTTTTGGCCATGATGCATATGACCTTTCAATATTAAGCTTCCTTCAACATTACGGAGCACCTACACCTTTGATGGATTTTACATACAGATTTGCTTTTGCTGCATTTTTTGCAACAGATGATTTAAAGCATAATCCCTCAAATGGCATTGATAATTTTTTTTCAATTTATTCAATAGATACAAATCCAGAAGGATCAAGTAAAGTCAAATCAATCATAGAAATTATTCAATCATACTTAAGTGAAGATGCAGATAATATTGATGAAATTAATAAAATTGAAGAATTAAAATATGAAAAATTTAGTAACCATAAATTGTTTTATATTCCAGGCTATGATCCGGAGGGGTATAAATTTACATTAAAAGATACATCTTGGTTTCAATTGGTGTTTAATCAACATAATCTCAATATTATAAATCAAGAAGGTTTATTTGTATTTAATTCAAGTCCTTCAGAACCATTAGAATACTGTTCTAATGGTGGAGAATCTGCACCTAATGAAACTAAATTTCCTGAAGTTAAATGTTGGAATATTCATAAAGGTTTAAAATTTTATATTATCGATTATCTTAATAATAATTTCAACTGTCCGATAAACAAATCTTTCATGTATCCTAAAGAAGAAGATATTGCTAAAAATGCTATAAATGATTTTTTAAAAACATTTTAAGTAAATATTAATAGTAACTAAACACTCAACATTATGGTCGGGCTTTAATTAATCATTAAGATAAAAAAAGCCAAAAAAATTTGCATCCAGCATTTTTTTGACGTATATTTGACCAACCGTTCAGTCAAAAAAACGGTTTCTTTTTTGAAGATTCTTTGACTGTCCGGTCATTCATAAATAATAATATCCTATGTCACCACGAACAGAAGAACAATTTGAAGAAATACGGGAACAAAAACGGATGCTCATCATCGATACTGCATTGGAACTTTTTGCAAATAACGGGTTTCATTCAACCAGCATTCAACAAATAGCCAAACGTGCAGGAATCTCCAAGGGGTTGATGTATAATTATTTTGAAAGCAAAGAAGCATTAATGTATGCAATACTTGACAAAGGAATGCAGGACATGATGAACTTATTCGACACCAATCATGACGGAGTATTGGAAACACATGAACTGGAAGGGTTTATCAATAATTCATTTAAAACGATTCAGGAAAACCTGCACTTCTGGCGGCTGTATTTTAGTATCTCGTTCCAGCCAGCCGTGTATGCCATGGTAAAAGAAAAAATACATGAGATGTCAAAACCATTGATGGATATGTCTGTCCAGTACTTTAAATCAAAGGGATTTAAAAATCCGGAAACAGAAGCCATTATTTTTGGTGCACTCCTGGACGGCATTGCCTGCCAGTATCTTTTAAATACCGAAGAATTTCCGGTTGAACATGTCAAAAAAACGCTGATAGACAGGTATTGTAGAAAATAATTTTTTAACATTAAATCTATTGATTATGAAAACAATGTATTCCCTTATCCTGGTGCTTATCGTTTCAGGTGCTCCCCTTGCCTATAGTCAAAATGCCACGGAGATTGTCCGCGAGGCCGACAAAAAGATGCGGGGTGAAACAAGTAAGGCCAAAATGGAAATGAAAATCATCAGGCCTACATGGGACCGCACCATCCGGTTTAAATCATGGAGCAAAGGATATGAATACTCCATGACCCTGGTCACGTACCCGGCCAACGAAGAAGGACAGGTATTCATGAAACGTCAGAATGAAATGTGGAACTGGAACCCCACGATTAACAGGATGATCAAACTACCGCCATCCATGATGTCGCAGGGATGGATGAGCTCCGATTATACCAATGATGACATGCTTAAAGAGGCATCTATTGTTGTGGACTACAATCATAAAATCCTGGGTTCCGAAACCATCTCGGGAGAAGATTGCTATAAAATCCAGCTTATCCCTAAAGAAGATGCGGCCGTGGTGTGGGGAAAAGTTATCATGTGGATCAGCAAAACCGAATTGTATGAACTGAAGTCAGAGTTTTATGATGAATTCGGAGACCTTTCCAAAACCCATTTAGGCTCTGAAATAAAAATGATGAGTGGGCGGAAAATCCCTACAAAGTATGAAATCATCCCGGCGAATAAGAAAAAACAAAAAACAGTAGTGAAAATTTTAGAAATAGAATTTAACATTGATTTGCAGGAGTCATTCTTTTCAAAACAAAATATGAAACGGATTAGATAATAACATAAATGATAAACCCATGAATAATTTAGCTTTAGCCTGGCGGAATTTATGGAGAAACAGGAGGCGTACCCTGATTACCGCGGCATCTGTGTTTTTTGGCGTCATTCTTTCTACTCTTATGAGTTCATTACAGGAAGGGACTTACAGCAGGAATATTGATCTGACAGTAAGTTTGTCCAGCGGGTATTTACAAATTCAGCATCCGGATTATAAGGAGCAACGATCAATCAACAATGTAATTACCCCGGATGATGCATTTTGGAATAAACTGGATGAGGTTGACGAGATCACCAAAGCAGTACCCCGGCTTGAGTCATTTGGTTTGTTGTCGTATAAAGATAAGACACGTGCTGCAGGTATAATTGGTATTGAGCCCGAAGCAGATGATGAGCTTTCAAACATATCAAACTGGATGTATAAAGGCGAATATCTCACTGAACGTTCGAAAGGTGCCTTGTTAACCTACAATATAGCCAAACACTTAAATCTCAACATCAATGACACGCTTGTTATTTTAAGCCAGGGCTACCATGGCGCTACAGCAGCAGGCATCTACCCGGTAAAGGGTATTGTGAAATTTAACACACCCCAATTGAACAACCTGGGTGTATTTCTGAACATTGAACAGGCTCGTCAATTGTTTTCTGCACCGGGAAAAGCTACGAATATAAAAATTATGGTAGGAGATTATGATGAAGTAAATGATGTTAAGCAAACACTTTCCGAGAAATTTGGAGATCAATACAATGTTTTGACCTGGCGACAACTTCAACCCGAATTAGTGCAATTTATTGACAGCGACAGGCAAAGCGGGGCATTGATGAAGATGATCCTTTACCTGGTCATTGGATTTGGCATTTTAGGCACCATGATCATGATGATGGCTGAACGGCGCCGTGAATTTGGGGTGATGATTGCCATTGGTATGCAAAAGACTCGGCTTGATATGATGATGTTTTTTGAAACCATATTCATCGGGCTCCTGGGGGTCATGGCAGGATTTATCATCAGCATCCCCATTATTTACCTGTTCATCAATAATCCCATTCCATTGCCGCGGGAACTGGCTGACGCTTATGCACGGTACGGATTTGAACCATTTTTATTCTTTAGTGACCAGGCAAGCGTGTTTTATAATCAGGTAATCACCGTGTT
The DNA here is from genome assembly GCA_964413555.1 of uncultured Bacteroidales bacterium. Lineage (GTDB taxonomy): Bacteria > Bacteroidota > Bacteroidia > Bacteroidales > JBBRXJ01 > CAYMKE01. The sequence goes on from CAYPTK010000132.1 coordinate 4,642, forward strand.
TATTATCACCGCGCTCGTGTCGGTATATCCTGTTTGGAATATTTCAAAGATGAAAGCATCCAATGCACTCAGAACATAATTTATTAATAAAAAAATGTATATAAAATGATTTGGTCAATATCATGGCGAAACGTATGGCGCAATAAGGTCAGAAGCTCGGTAGTAATGACAGCTATCGCCGTAGGCATCTTTGCAGGTGTGTTTTCTGTAGCATTTATGACGGGGTGGATGAATCAACGTATCACCACTGTCATAGACACGGAAGTCTCCCACGTTCAGTTGCACCACCCGGATTACATGGCATCAAATGATTTAAAAGACAACATTAACCATACGGATAAAGTGTTGAAAGCCATCACGGAAATTGAAGAGGAAAGGGCTGCATCACCCCGGTTGATTGCCAATGGGATGATTGCTTCTGCTGCTACCAATTCCGGCATCCAGCTAATGGGGGTAGACCCGGGAAAAGAAAA
>CAYPTK010000132.1:5124-7858 GCA_964413555.1 uncultured Bacteroidales bacterium
CACCAAAAAATTATCAAAGGGTCGTATTTTGAACAAGACACGCGCAATTCTATTGTTATTGGAAAAAAATTGGCAGACAAGCTGAATGCACGGGTAAAATCAAAAGTAATCGTGCAACTTCAGGAAATAAACGGGACAATATCCAGTGAAGCCTTCAGAGTGGTCGGGATATATGACATTTCCAATTCAGAATACGAGGAAATGAAAGCGTTCGTGAAATACCCGGATCTTATCAACACACTGAATATGGATACATCGAAGTCGCATGAAATTGCAGTATACCTGGATCGCGACGCGCGGGTTGAACACGTCGCGGGCAAGATAAAATCGGGGGTCAACGGAGCCAAAGTGATGACCTGGAAAGAACTGATGCCGGATGTTCAGCTGATGAATGAAAACATGGACCTTATGATGTATATTTTTGTCGGGATCATCTTATTGGCACTTCTTTTTGGAATCATCAATACCATGCTCATGGTCATCCTGGAGCGGGTAAAAGAACTGGGAATGCTCATGGCCATTGGGATGAATAAAGGTAAAGTGTTCGTTATGATCATCCTTGAAACCATTTTTTTATGCCTTTCCGGTGGCATAGTCGGAATACTGTTAGGCTCAGGCATAACAATATTAACCGGATATAGCGGGATTAACCTGAGTGCCTGGTCAGAAGGCCTTAATGCATATGGATTTGAGTCGATTGTATATCCTGAAATAGGTTTTAGCCAGGTTATACAAATTACCATTATGGTAATTATCGTTGGCATAATTGCAGCTCTCTATCCTGCATGGAAAGCCATCAAACTGAAACCGGCAGAAGCCATCCGGATTGATAATTAATGTTTGGCCATAACACTCAACATTATGGACAGACTTTAATTAATATATGTGAATAATATAAAAACCAAACCAATGAATGTAATAGACATAAAAAACCTCGAAAAAGTTTACCATGACACCGGTGTTCCGGTTCATGCAGTGAACGGCATTGATTTAACCTTTGAGGAAGGGGAATTTGCCGCGGTGGTAGGCCCTTCAGGAAGCGGTAAAACCACTTTCCTGAATATGGTGGGGGGACTGGATAGTCCGACAGCCGGGGAGATTATTATTAATGATACCAATATAGGAGAATTATCGGCATCCGAACTTATCAATTTCAGGTTATGGAATATTGGGTTTGTATTTCAGGCATATAACCTGATCCCCGTGCTCACGGCCAAAGAAAACGTGGAATTCATCATGAATCTTCAAAAACGGCCTAAAAAAGATAGGGAAACCCGAACAAAGGAATTATTGAATGCTGTAGGCCTCGGGGAACGATTGGACAGCCGGCCGGGAAGACTTTCCGGGGGACAACAACAACGGGTTGCTGTAGCACGGGCATTGGCATCCAAACCAAAATTTATCCTGGCCGACGAACCAACAGCTAACCTGGATTCTAAATCCACGGCTAACCTTCTGGACATCATGGAAAACCTCAACAGAAAAGAAAATATTACATTCATTTTTGCCACGCATGACCAACGGGTGGTGAAAAAAGCACACAGGGTGATTACCATAGAAGACGGGAAAATAGGTAGCGATGAGCGCGGGTAATATGGAATAGAGAATGAGAACGTGTTCAGTATCTGTTCATTTTGAGAGGAATGAGGGCTAATGCCCTCTTCCTTAAAAAAATTGAATTCAACATGGTTGTTACAAACCCGCCTGCAGCACTTGTCATATATAGCCATAAAAATATAAACATATGAAACAAGCATGATTAAATCATGTGGTTCCATATGACCATTGGGTAAAAAATATAAACATATGAAATATAACTATGAAGCCATTAAATAGATATTTTTTCCTTTTTATCCTGTTTTGTATCTTGAATTGTGTGTTACTAAAAGCACAATCGGATTTTAAAAAATGGGAGTTGGATGGGTATATTTCCAATTTACAATCGGCCATGTTCCAGGATATTGACACGGGTCCATGGAATACTGAAAACATGCTTCATAACCGGATTAACGCTTATTGGTATCCATCAAAAAATATTGAAGTTTCGTTACAGGCACGCGATCGTTTTATATATGGAGATTTTGTAGAATCGTTTCCCGGTTACAAAAAAACAATTGAATCAGATGACGGTTTTTTTGACTTATCTGCAACCATATTTGATGGGAAATCTTATCTATTTAACACGGCATTGGACAGGGCATGGATGAAGATTACACGAGGTCAGTTTGAAGCCACCATCGGACGGCAACGGATTAACTGGGGGCAAACATTTGTATGGAACCCCAATGACATATTCAATACCTATTCATTTTTTGATGTAGATTATCCCGAACGGCCCGGGAGCGATGCAGTGCGGTTGCAATATTATACCGGCTACACTTCTTCTGTAGAAATAGCGGGGAAAATAGATCACAGGGAAAGGCTCACGTTAGCCGGGCTATGGAGATTCAGCAAATGGGACTATGACATCCAGGTTTTGGGTGGTATTATGAATGAACAAGATTACGTTGGAGGATTTGGATGGTCGGGATACATAAAGAATGCTTCTTTCAGAGGGGAAGCCATGTATGCACATCCAATGAAAAATCCGGGAGATACAACTGGTGTGTTTGTTATTTCGGTTGGAGGAGATTATACATTTGGGAATTCATTATTTATACAAATCGAAGCATTATACAATCAATTGCCTGGCAATGATAATATCACCGGATTTGAAAGTTTTTATTACCAGCCT
>CAYPTK010000133.1:0-7853 GCA_964413555.1 uncultured Bacteroidales bacterium
TTCGTGCTGCTTTTGCTTTCTTTTCTACTTCTTTTGCAGCTTCATTTTTAGCTCCTTCAGCCCGGTCTTTAATATCAGTTTCCAGTTCATTGAAGCGGTCTTTTACATTGTCGACAAATTCAGTAATATAATTTTTAAGATAATCTACTTTTTCATTTACATTTTCATCTACATCCGAGCGTATTTTGTTTGCTTCATTTTTTATTTTCTTTCTTGTAGATGAACCTTTATCAGGTGCAAATAACATTCCAGTGATTACACCTGCTGCTGCTCCTGCTAAAAAACTTACTAAATTTGATCCGGTGTTGTTTGATGTTTCTGCCATGATTATATTTTTTTAAATGTTTACAATTTAATATATATAATAAACATGAAAAAATCATGCCAAAGCAGTTCGATAATTTAAAAGATCGTGTTTAAGAAAATTGTATTCTAATAATGTTGTGGAAGAAAAAAATATAACGTTAGATCAATCAATGAAATAAAAAAACTCCCCTCTTAAAATATGTAAGCTGGAGGAAGAGGGGAGAAATAAAAATGAAAAAATAATTTATGATAAGCTACTGACGTGCTTAAATAGTTTGGATTTCAAATTACTTGCTTTATTTTTATGAATAATATTCATTTTTGCTAATTTATCAAGCATAGAAGACACTTTAGGATACATTTCTAAAGCTTCTTCCTTTTTATCAGTATTCCTGAGTTTTTTTACAGCTGTCCGTGTTGATTTAGCATAGTAATTATTATGAACCTTTCGTTTAAGGCTTTGTCTTACTCTCTTCTTTGCTGATTGGATATTAGCCATTTTTTAAGTATAATTTTATTTTGTGACTGCAAAAATATAGATATTTTTTTATTTATTCAATGATTTGGTAAAAAAATAATCATTGTTTTTTAAAATATCTTTTTTGAAAGGCCAGGATCATAAGTACTCCTGTTGTAATAGCAGTATCTGCAATATTAAAGACAGGCCTGAAAAAAACAAAATATTTATCTCCCCAGACAGGCAACCAGCCGGGCAGATATCCTTTAAAGACAGGGAAATAAAACATATCTACCACTTTACCATGCAGGAACGAGGAATAGCTTTCAGAAGGGTTCAATGCAGCTACCTGGTGATAACTGTCAGTAAATATCATTCCATAAAAAGCACTGTCTATGATGTTCCCCAATGCTCCAGCAAAAATCAAAGAAACACTTATTATCAACCCCTTGGCTTCACGGTGACTGATCAGGTGCACAAGAAACCATCCAATGCCTGTAATGGCAATAATCCTGAAGATGCTCAGTGCAATTTTTCCCGGCTTACCTCCAAATTCAAATCCAAAAGCCATTCCATTATTTTCTGTAAAATGGATGATAAACCAATTGCCCAGCACGTTGAATTCTTCTCCCAGCATCATATGTGTTTTAATATAAACCTTTAGAATCTGGTCTGCAACGAGTATGGTTCCAATAATGAGTATAGCAAGTTTATCCCGGCTCATAAGTTTCGAAATAGTATTTATTTTGTTCCATTACATCTTCAAATACAGGTAACGGATTTTTTTTAAAAAAAAGTGTAGATGTGTTTTATTTTCTATTTTGTTTTGCTTCGATACTTAATGTAGCATGGGGTACTGCACGCAATCTGTCTTTATTTATCAATTTACCGGTTTCACGGCATATTCCATATGTTTTATTTTCAATACGGATTAAAGCTGCTTCAAGGTGTTGAATAAATTTCAACTGGCGCTGTGCCAGTTTTCCGGCTTCTTCTTTGCTCAATGTTGCTGCTCCTTCTTCTAGCACTTTGAATGTTGGTGCTGTATCATTTATATCATTACTTTCACTATGATTAACAGCATTTTTTAATTCTTCATAGTCGTTTTTTGCATTGTCTAATTTTTTGAGTATGATCTCTTTGAATTCAGCCAATTCCTGATCTGAATACCTGTTTTTTTCGTTTTCTGCCATAAATTTATAATTTAAATTAAATCAAAGTTTTTTAACTTTAATATTGGTTTGAATATTGTCATCCAATTGCACAAAATTAGTATTATTTTCGTTTATAGCATCAACTAATTTAATGGAATCGGATAAAGTCTGAGAACTTATATATTTCATATGTTTTTTTACAGCCTCCTCAATCTCCGGTTGCTGTTGTATTTCAACGTTTACTTTATCTGTCACGTCAAACTGGTTATCTTTCCGGATGTTTTGTATCCTGTTTACCAGTTCCCTTGCAATTCCTTCATATTTCAAATCATCTGTAACATTAATATCAAGGGCAATAGTCAGGTTGGCATCATTTGTAACAAGCCAGCCCGGTATATCTTCAGAAATAATTTCCACTTCACCCGGTTTTATTTCCACTTGATTTCCTTCAATTTCCATTGTAAATATTCCATTTTTTTCTAAAGCTGTAATGTCTTCTTGAGAAAATTGATTTAATGCAGCAGATATTTGTTTTACGAGTTTACCATATTTGGGGCCTAATTGTTTAAAATCAGGTTTTATCTTTTTTGTAATAATTCCGGTTGTATCAAACACGTATTCAATATTTTTAACATTCACTTCATTTAAAATGAGAGGCTTAACAGCTTCAATTTTATTTTTAAAGTCTTCGTCAAGTACAGGAATTAAAATTTTATTCAATGGCTGACGAACTTTCAGGTTTACTTTTCTTCGAAGGCTTAAGACCATTGATGAAATCTTTTGCGCGATTTCCATTTGCTTCTCAAGGTCTTTGTTTATAAATCTTTCATCATGAACAGGGAAATCGGCCAGGTGCACGGATTCTGTGCTCAGCCTCCCGGTACTATTATTAAGGTCAAAAAACAATTTCTCGGAATAAAACGGTGCAATAGGAGCAGCAAGTAAGGCTATGGTTTCAAGGCATGTATATAAAGTTTGGTAAGCTGCAATTTTATCATTATTGTATTCCCCTCCCCAAAAACGTTTCCTGTTGAGTCTTACATACCAGTTGCTCAGGTTTTCAGTCACAAAATATTGGATACTTCTTCCGGCACGGGTTGCTTCATAATCGTCATAATACCCGGTAACTTCTTTTGTCAAAGAATGCAGTAAAGAAATGATCCATCGGTCAATTTCGGGACGTTCGCTGACGGGTATTTCCTTTTCTTCGAATCGAAAACCGTCAACATTGGCATATAAGGCAAAAAATGAATATGTATTGTATAATGTTCCGAAGAATTTCCGCTGCAGTTCCTGCAACCCGTCCATGTTGAATTTAATATTATCCCAGGGTTGCGCGTTGGTCATCATGTACCATCTTACAGTATCCGAACCATGTTTATCAATAGTATCAAAAGGATCAATAACATTTCCCAGACGTTTGGTCATTTTCACTCCTTCTTTATCCAACACCAATCCATTGGAAACAATATTTTTATATGCAACATCATCAAATAACATCACGGCTATGGCATGCAATGTAAAAAACCATCCGCGTGTCTGGTCAACACCTTCTGCAATAAAATCTGCAGGGAACCGGTGTTCAAATTGCTCTTTATTTTCAAACGGATAATGCAACTGGGCATAAGGCATTGCCCCGGAGTCAAACCACACGTCAATTAAATCAGGTTCCCTGTGCATGGGCCTGCCACTATCCGACACGAGCACAACGCGGTCAACATAAGGACGGTGAAGATCAAATTGCAGGTAATTGGACTCGGAATTGTTTTCCGCTTCAAAATCAGCAAGTGGATTTTCTGTCATGATCCCTGCCTGTATGGATTTAATAATCTCTTCTTTTAGTTCTTGCACGGAACCGATACATTTATGTTCTTTCCCGTCTTCTGAAGACCATATTGGCAAAGGGGTTCCCCAGTACCTTGACCTCGAGAGGTTCCAGTCCATTAAATTTTCAAGCCATTTACCAAATCTTCCTGTCCCGGTTGATTCGGGTTTCCAATGAATGGATTGATTTAATTCAATGAGCCGGTCTTTTACTGCTGTTGTTTTGATAAACCATGAATCAAGAGGATAATATAACACTGGTTTATCTGTACGCCAACAATGAGGATAGTTATGTATATATTTTTCTATCTTAAACGCCTTATTTTCTTTTTTTAATTTCATAGCGATGTCAACATCCACCGGGTCTTTCTCCCCTGAATATGCAGGATCAAATTCATTTTTCACGTATCTCCCTGAAAATTCTTCCATTCCCTCGACAAATTTCCCGTTTTTATCGACCAGCGTGAGTGAACCAATTCCATGTTTTCGGCTTACTCTAAAATCATCTGCACCAAAACTGGGTGCAAGATGTACAATACCTGTCCCCTCCTCTGTTGAAACAAAATCACCTAAAAGAACCCTGAATGCATCCCCATCAGTGGGTTGATGATATGGAAGCAATTGTTCATACTGAATGCCTTCAAGGTCTTTTCCTGTAAATTCTTCAGCTATTTCAAAAGGTATTTTTTTATCTCCTGGTTTATATTCTTCTAATGTCAGTACTTCATTTTTTTTATTGAAAAATTTATACAGCAGTTCTTTTGCCAAAATGACTTTAACGGGAGTACCAGTATATTGATTATATGACTTAACACTGACATAAGTTATTTCTTCCCCGATCGCGAGTGCTGTATTGGAAGGCAAAGTCCACGGGGTGGTTGTCCATGCAAGGAAAAAAACACCACTACACTCGTCACCCCCGGGGAAATCTGAATTATTAAATAAAAAATCACTTCGTGTATCATGTATGGTTTTAAATTGAGCCACTACAGTTGTATCTTTTACATCCCTGTAGCACCCGGGTTGATTGAGTTCATGGGTACTCAACCCTGTTCCGGCTCCCGGGGAATAGGGTTGAATGGTATAATCTTTATATAATAATCCTTTTTTATATAATTCTTTTAATAAGTACCAGACCGTTTCTATATACCGGTTATCATATGTAATATAAGGATCTTCCATGTTAGTCCAATACCCCATTTTATCTGTAAGCTCAACCCAGATATCGGTATACTTCATGACGTCTTCCCTGCATCGTTTGTTATAATCTTCAATACCAATGGTTTTTCCAATATCGTCTTTTGTAATTCCCAGTGCTTTTTCCACTCCTAATTCAACAGGTAATCCATGAGTATCCCATCCGGCTTTTCGTTCTACACGAAAACCTTTCATTGTTTTATAGCGGCAATAGATATCTTTAATTGTCCTGGCAATCACGTGATGAATACCAGGTTTGCCATTTGCAGATGGCGGTCCTTCATAGAATACAAAATCCGGGGCTCCATCCCGAATGGATATGCTTTTTTCAAACGTTTCATGTTCTCTCCAATAGTCAAGGATATCCTTATTGATTTTCGGTAAATCAAGCTGCTTATATTCAGCGAATTCTTTCTTCATTTCAGGAAGTGGTTTTGATCTTTATTGCACATCTTTTAAAAAATGCAAAGATAGTTTTTATGAATGAAAAATAATTGCTTCAAATCAATTTAACCCAAATTATGTATTAGAACTTCGTAATGAGCATTAAAAATACGATAAAACAAGGATTTGCTGAGATGATGATGATTATTAAAGAAATACTGTAAACGATGCACGAATTTAAGTGACGTTTTGTTGTAAGCCCAAATACCGGGTTCTGTGCTTACTTTTCTGTCAACTCGCGAAATATTTGCTCAAGATTTTTTTCTTTTTTTTGCAATGACAAAACAGACAAGTTATTCTTAACCGCGAAATTGAACAGGTTATTGCGAATATCCTGTCCGGCGTCGTGTTGAATTAACCAATAATTATTGTCTGTCTTCATCACTTTATTAACACCTTCTATTGCTTCAAGCATTGCAACATCGGGATTTTCATTAAATTCAATAATGATTGTACTGTTTTTCATTTGACCGGAAAGGATTTTTTCTTTAGAATCATTGGCCACGATCTTTCCCTTGTCAATAATGATGATACGATCGCAAATAGCTTCTACTTCCTGCATGATATGCGTGGAAAGCATGACAGTTTTGGCTTTTCCTGCCTGCAAAATAAGTTCCCTGATTTCGATAATCTGATTAGGATCAAGACCGGAAGTCGGTTCATCTAAAATCAGTACTTCAGGATCATGTATTAAAGACTGGGCAATTCCAACACGTTGCCTGTATCCCTTTGAAAGATGACTGATAATTTTATGTTTTTCAGGTTCAAGTCCTGTAATTACAATTATTTCATTAATTTTTTTTTCAGAATTATTCCCGAGTTTATACACCCCTGCTACAAATTGAAGATATTCTTTCACGTACATTTCCTTGTAAAGCGGGTTGTTTTCCGGGAGATAGCCAATTTTTTTCTTTATTTCAAGGGAATTTTCAAGTACATCAATGCCAGCGATTCGCGCTTCGCCGGAAGAAGGTGGGATAAGGCCAGTGATGATCCGCATCATGGTTGTTTTCCCTGCACCATTGGGGCCAATAAACCCTGCAATTTCTCCAGATTTGATTTCAAAACTCACGTCATCAAGCGCTTTTTGTGTATCAAATATTTTATTGATATGTTTTACAGATACTGACATAGATAATTAAATATTAAATGAAATCTATATAATAAAATAACTTCAAAAAAAATTAGTTTATTATAACAGAACAAATTTAAAATTTTTCAACTAATGAATCTTATTTTATATCTTAATTTATATATTTGTAAGCATATTATAAACTAAAAATTTGTTGTAAAAATGAAAAAAATCAGTCTTTTCAAAGCGGTTATTGTTTTCTCCATTTTATTTTCTTTTTTAAATCTTGCCTATTCACAAACACAACAGGAAGCTGTTGATGCATTAAAAAAAGGGATGCAATTTAAAGAAAATGGCAACCTTGAACAAGCCATCAAGTATGTTGAAGAATCTCTTGCAATCGCTGATTCTGTTGGCCCGGGGGCAGAAGAACTAAAAATCAAAGCCGGTTTGCAAATTTCAAAATTATACTTTGATTATGGTGTGGAGTTAGCCGGGCAAAAAGAATATGATAACGCGATTGACAACTTATCCAAAGCAGAAGAGACAGCCATTGAATACAACAGGCCGGGTATTGAACAAAAAGCTAAAAACATAAAAGCAAAATTATACAGGATTAAAGGTGTAAAAAGCTATTCAGACGGAAATTATGATGAAGCTATCCAATATTATAATAAAGCAATAGCTTCCGACTCGAATTATGCTAAAGCATATTTTTATAAAGCGCTTGTATACAACAAACAAAAGAAAGACACGGAGTTTATTAATATTTTAGATGAATCAATCGAAGTAGCAAAAGAACAGGATGATACCGAAACCCTGGAAAAAGCTAATAAAGTTGGTAAAAACCACTATTATAACAAAGGTGTGAAAGCCAAAAAAGCAACTAATTATGAACAGGCCCTCGAAGCATTTAAAAAATCCGTTGAATATCAAGAATACGAACAGGGATACTACCTTTTGGGACTGGTTAATAATGAATTAAAACAATACGACAAAGCTATTGAAGCATTGAATAAAGGACTTGAACTGGCATCCGGTGAAGGTTCTGATATTGTTTCCAAATTTCATTTTGAAAAAGGGAGAGCTTATCAGGGAAAAAATAATAAAACTGAAGCATGTGCTGAATTCAAAAAAGTCTCAAGCGGCAGTTATCAAAAATCAGCTCAGTATCAAATGAACCATATTTTAAAATGTCAATAACGTAATTTTTCTTTTGTTATATTACAAATAAATAAAAAATGCCTCTCTTTATTGATGAGGCATTTTTTTTGTTATAATTTTGCATGCTTTATTCGTTTTGATAAAAAACGGGAAATATGGCCAATTCATATTCATGTAGTTCCTGTCTATAATATCAAGAGTTTGTTCTATAATGTTAAAGTTCGAGGCGGAACAA
>CAYPTK010000134.1:0-7804 GCA_964413555.1 uncultured Bacteroidales bacterium
GCTTAGGCGCCTTGCATCTGCACAAAGCTAATGGTATGAATGTTCCGGGTTAATATCATTCATCTAAAAACTATCAGAAAATATGAAACATGTACCAGACTATAATAAAAAAATTGTTGACACAGATATATATTTGACCATAAAGGGGGGTGATTATTTTTTGGGTTGCCTTATTCAAATGATATGAGCCCTGCCACAAATAACCGGGTTGGGGTTAATTTGACTTTACATTTTATTCACCAATTTGCCACGAGAATAAATCTGCTTTTTCCTCATTATAATCAGGATTCGAGGTTGGCATTTGAGCACCTACATTTTTCTTCAATGCTTCAAGTTCATTGATTAACGAATCCCTTATTTCGGTTTTGGAATTGGCAAGATTATTCAGTTCTCCAATATCATCTTTAAGGTTGTACATTTCATACACACTGTCTTGAATATTATGAATCAACTTCCAGTCTCCCTTCCTAATGGCAGAATAAGGTACTGCTCCTTCAGTATGGTAATGAGGGTAATGCCAAAAAATGGCACCACGACTAATTGTTCCTTCTGGTTTCAGCAAGGGAGCAATGCTCCTGCCATCAAATCCATTTTTTACTTGTTCACTGCATTCAATACCGGTAAGCTCCATAAGGGTTGGGAAAAAGTCGGGAGAAATGATGGGCTCATGACACTCCTGTCCGGGATTTGCTATTCCTGGCGCCACGATAAAGGCCGGAACACGCACCCCGCCTTCATACATGGAACCTTTACCGGAACGAAGAGGAAGATTACTGGTTACCTGCTTTTTAGGGTTGCCAACCAACCCGCCGTTATCGGATGTAAAAATAATAATGGTATTTTCCAGTAGGCCTTGCTTTTTCAATTCAGCCACAACTTTTCCAACTGCATCATCGGTATGTTCTACCATTGCTGCATAGGTCGGATTTCGTTGCATATAACCTGAATCAACCAATGATTTGTACTTTTTGATAGTCTCCGGTTTAGCCTGAAGAGGTGTATGCACATTATAAAACCAGAGATTAAGAAAAAAAGTACTGTCTTTGTTTTTTGCAATAAATTTACATGCTTCTTCACTAAGCCTGTCTGTGAGATATTCGCCTTCAGGGCCATCACTTAGCCTTGGGTTTTTGTAAGGGGAAAAGTAACCATTTGGCTGCCCCTTTTTCCATCCCCCGATATTTAAATCAAATCCTTGATTTTCAGGCCAGTATTTTTCTTCTTCGCCACAATGAAATTTGCCGATATGTGCTGTTTTATATCCTGCATCTTTAAAAGCCTCTGCCATAGTATATTCTGCTGTATCGAGATACATTGTCCAGTCGGGAACTTTTAGTTTGGCGAATGGTTTTACATGGCCGGTAATCCAATCGGTGCAATTGATGGTGGCCGGGTACTTGCCCGTGAGTATGCTTGCCCTTGTTGGTGAACTTACAGTGCAGGCAGAGTATGCATTGGTAAAGGCAACTCCCTCTTTGGCAAGGCTGTCAATATGGGGTGTCTGATAGTATTTACTTCCCATGTATCCTAAATCTGTCCAGCCCAGGTCGTCAACCAGAATAAACACTACGTTGGGTTTTTTGCTTTTGGGTTTTGGTTTCGCACATGAAGAAAATGCCTCAATAGCTATAATTAAAGCGATAAATTTTATAAAATCAATAGTGTTTTTCATTCGTTTTTTATTTTAATACAAATTTTGTTTTTACATGTTTTGGTGCTCCCATTTTTACGCTTTGCTCTATAGGTGCACCACCTCCGATATACACATTATATTCACCTGGCTCTACGAATGCTTTTCCATCATTATCAAATATTTTCAGCATGTCGGGTTCTACTTCAAAGTTTATTATTATGCTTTCTCCTGGCTCCAGCTCAATTCGTTGAAATCCTTTTAACGAATACAAAGGTACTCGAACGGATGCTTCAATATCTGACAGATACATTTGTACTACCTCTTCTGCTTTCATGCTACCGGTATTGGTTACTTTTGCCGATACTGTCAACGTTTCACCCTCTTTTATTTTGGCCTTGCTCAACGAGATGTTGCTGTATTCAAAGGTCGTGTAGCTCAGCCCGAAACCGAAAGGAATAAAGGGTTCTTCTTTCATGAACCTGTAAGTTCGGCCTTTCATAGAATAGTCGGTAAAATCAGGAAGGTGATTTGTAGATTTTGGAAAAGTAACAGGGAGTTTTCCTGAAGGCGACACATCTCCAAAAATAATATCGGCCACGGCCTGTCCTCCCATCTCGCCCGGATACCAGGCAAATAAGATAGCATCGGCATATTCGTATAATTCATCAAGCAAAACCGGGCTTCCTGCAGTTAGTATTAAGATTACAGGTTTTCCGGCTTTTTTGCATTTTGCCTTTAGCATTTTTAAATACTTTACTTGATTTTGGGGTAAATTTAAATCAAGCCTGTCGCCATTTTTTGATGCAAAGGCCAGTACCTCTTCGTTTTCATACAAAGAATTATAGCCCAATGCAACAATCACTGCTTCGGTAGCTTTGGCCACATGCAAATTAACATTTTGGGAGTATTCATTTACAGGCTCGCTAAAGGGCATGGTGCCAATAGCATATCGTAGCCTCGTGGTTTTATCAACTTTTGAAGTAATACCTTCAAGAATTGTATGGAATTCAGGGCTGTAGCCGTGATAATTACCCATTAACGCATGAATATCAGCAGCCATTGGCCCTGTAACAAAGATTGATTTTATGTCCTTTTTCAAGGGCAGGGATTTATTATCATTTTTAAGCAAAACAATTGATTTTCTGGCAGCTTCTTTGGCCACGGTAAGATGAGCGTTACACCTGACCGTATCAAGGGAATAATTTGCAAACGGGATAAGGCTGTCCGGATCAAACATGCCCAGTTTAAAAAGGGTTTTGTAATTATAAAACAAAGCTTCGTCAATAGTCTCTTCACTAATAAACCCTTTTTCATAAGCACTTTTTATATGCAAAGATGCATCACCACTATTCAGGGTAAGCCCGTTGTTAAAACCAAGACCAACTGATTCTTCAACCGATTTTGTTACTTTATGCCCCCCGTGCATATCCATAAGTGCCCAGGAGTCTGACACGATATACCCGTTAAACCCCCATTCGTTTCTTAACTTTTTCTGTAATAAAAACTCGCTGCCACAACAAGGTATTCCGTTTAAACTGTTATAGGCACACATAAAACCTGCTACCCCGGCATTGGCCAATGCTTCAAAAGCGGGAAAATAACTTTCGTTTAGGTCTTTTGCACCAGCTATTACATTTTGTGAATGCCTGTCAAGTTCCGGCCCCGAATGTGCTGCAAAGTGTTTTGCAGCAGCAGCAGCCTTCAGGTATTTCGGGTGATTTCCCTGAATGCCTTTTACAAAATTCACGGCCATTGTTGAAGTTAAAAAAGGATCTTCGCCATAGGTTTCCTGGCCGCGTCCCCAACGAGGATCGCGAAAAAGGTTAATGTTGGGCGACCAATAAGTTAACCCGGTATTAAAGTCAATGATTCCTTTTTTTAAGGCTGCATGATGTTTTGCCCTCCCTTCTGTTGAGATAACATCTCCAACCTGCAACATAAGATCGGCATCAAAAGTGGCTGCCATCCCTATTGCCTGGGGAAATACCGTTGCCTCCCCAAACCTTGCCAGGCCATGAAGAGCCTCCCCGGACCAAACGTACGGAGGAATTCCTAAACGGGGCACTCCCGGATTTTTATGACGTAATAATATGAATTTTTCCTCCAGTGTAAGGTGCGAAATCAGATCTTTTACACGTTCATCAAAAGTCAGGTTGGTATTTTGCCATTTCTGATTCTGGGATATAGCCGAAATTCCTATCAATAGAAAAGCGTAAAAAAGTAGTAAGTGTTTCATAATGAATTAATAATTTTAATCAGGTTACAGGTAATAATAAAAATTAACAGCTAAATTAATTCTTTTACATTAATTGATCAAATAATTCATTCCACACCAAACAAAACAATAAGTGCATTATGCTCTTCCAAATTACTGGTTATTTTGCACATTCCTTTTTCATCCCTTTCAATGCTTACATCCTGGTTTGACCAATAGGTTTCACTACAGGGTGAATAGGAACAGTAAGCATATTCTGTATCCTCGTTGCTAATAATGACGATAGCCCCGTTGCCGGTTGCCGGGTTTATCGTTTCATAGACTTCTATTGCATCACCAGGGTTTCCCGTGGCTCGAATAGTCGATTTCAAGATATCTTCTCTTATAGTTTTATATTTAGTAAGGATAGTATTAACCAACTGCACATTTTCATCGGGTAAGTTTAAAATATCACCCCAAATACCATTTTGTCCCAAAATAAGAGACCCTACATTGATGTTCACTGAGTTCAATCCTCCATCGACCTGATAATGTGTAAGAAACAAGCTCATTGGTATCCACTTGTCATAATCAAGAATGGAACGAGTTATCCATCCACGTGCAGGGCCAGGATTAACAAAGATATTACTACAACCATTTGGCAAGGGAGTTTCATATTTTTCAGCCAGATCGTAATTATGAAAATACGGGCCATTGTTCATGGCAAAATATTTACCAACGGATAAGAAGCTTAAGCCCACTGCACGTGTGGCCTCTGTAACATCAAAATCGAAAATGGCACCGGGTATTTCTTCCTGAACGCGTTGTGCAATCTTTGTCATGTAAATTGGCATCAAAAAACCGTAACTTTCTTCCCGTTCTTTGGGGGTATTGCTCTCATTTCCGTGATGATGGTTTGGATCGTTGCAAATATCAAAATCCAGCCCGTCCCATTTAAAGTATTTGCTTCCGGTTAACTTTGAGAGCGCTATCATCTGGTCGGCATGATATTTCCAATAATTGCTCACCATACACACATTTATACTTTTCTCGGTTTCCCACACTCCGAAAGGGCCACGTATGTTCCCGTCTTTTCGTACCAACCAGTCTTCGTGCTCCTGTGCAATTTTGCTTGTCACTGCTGTTATTGACGGGTTATACCATAACCCTAACTTCATGCCTTTGCTTTCAAGCAATTGATTAATTTGCTTTAGCGTGTCAGGAAACGAAGTGGTGTTGACCTTCCATTCGCCGGCTTTATTGAACCAGCCAACATCAATCACAAAAACATCTACACCCATTTGGTGTGCTATTGCTATTTCTTTTTCAATGACAGGTTTGGTTATTGAACCCTGATACGATTTACCACTCCATTTCTCTCGTTCCTGCCTGCCCCAGGTGTTGTAATATACATAGGGCTTACGTGATTCGGTGTTGGGCGATTGGTAATTTAAAATAAATGAACGATATTCCTTCGCCAATTCTCTTTGTTTCCCGTCTACCGAACCAATCTGAAACCAAATTGTTTCAAAAGGTTTGTTTTTTGTAATGGCTTGGTTATTAAGATAGTTGCCCTTTATTGCTTTTAGGGTTACCTTTTTGTCGGCATCCAACTCGTAATTCAGGAAAGCATTGGGATACTGTGACCCGTGTTCATAGGCTATTAAAAAACTTTGAGCGGGTTTCTCCACGATAAATACCGGCCCCATCACCGCGTCGTTGGTGCTAAACTGGCTTTCTTTTAATTCCAGCAAACGGGGCACATAGCAATGATTTTTATGGCTGTAATCCGATAGCCGAAGCTCTTTTGCTTTTGCATAGCCTGAAGCAGAAAACGACAGGTACGTTAGATCATCTTTCCCATCCTTTTTGGTTAGCTTATGGCCGGCATCGGAATACAGTACATACTTAAACCGCACAAAAGGAGTGTTTTTGGTGCTATGAAAGATAATTCTCAGATGAAGCGCGGTGTCTGCTTTCAACTTGCCTTGCACGGTAAATGCTGTTAAATTACGGTTATCATTAATTTTTGAACTATCAACTTCAATGTTTTGGAGTATTGCCTTTACTTGTTGCCCGTTTACTTCAAACACTGGTGGGGCAATAGAAATTTCTTCCGATTTTTGATTTGTTCTGTACTTCCAGAGACATTCATCCGTGTTGATTAATTGAATCTGCCCGAATGCATGTTTTGATCCAATGTTTTTAGTATTATTTTTTGAGCATGCAAAACATAATGTTATTAAACCAATTGCTAGTAGATAAATTGTTTTTTTCATTTTTCATTATTTTTTAAATGTATTACAAAACCACTATTTATAAGCCCATGCTACCAAAAAACCACATACAGAATGGCTACAATAATCAATAGTACATAAGCACTTATATTAAACCGTTTTCCGGTTACAAACAGGTCCTTGTTCAGTGCTATGGCCTTTTCGTCATCATCTCCTGGTGTGGTGGTTAATGAAACCATTACAATGATAGCCATTGTTAATATAAATGTATAGAACATTTGATCTAAGAATGGCATGTCTATAGGCATGAGCTTAAGCATCAAGGCGATTGGAATGGAAATGAGCACGCCCGTGATGGCTCCCTTGACCGATGTTTTTTTCCAGAACAGCCCGAGCAGGAAAACAGCCAGTATTCCCGGGCTGACGAGGCCGGTATATTCCTGGATGTACTGGAACATTTGAGGGACTGAACCCAGTTTTTTGGCTAAGGAGGCCGCGATAACCAGGGCGGCTAAGACAGAGATACGGCCTATCCTCACCAGGACTTTATTCCCGGCTTGTTTGCCAATGTAAGGTTTATATATGTCCATGGTAAATATGGTGGCCGTGGAATTCAGCATGGAGGCCAAAGAGGAAACAATGGCAGCTGATAATGCAGCCACGACCAGCCCTTTCATCCCCACGGGTATGAAATTGCTTATCAGCCACGGGTACGCCCTGTCGTAATCAATGCTGCCACCGGGTTTTGTAAATACATCCTGAACACCATCAATGACAGCAGTTCCTGCAGGCTGGGTAAACATGACATAAGCAATGATTCCCGGGATGACAACAATAATTGGTACGATTAATTTTAAATATCCGGCAAATACAAGTCCGCGTTGTGCCTCGGGCAATGATTTGGCTGCCAGTGCACGTTGGATAATATATTGATTAAACCCCCAATAATAAAGGTTTGCCACCCATAATCCTCCAATGAGGATTGTGATTCCCGGGATGTTGTTGAATTGTGGATGCCCTTTGTCAAGAATCATATGAAACTTATCTCCTGCAACATTGTAAATATGAGAAAGGCCTTTAAAGACACCTCCTTCCGGGGTGACATGATGCAATGCAATGAACGTGGTAATCAACCCTCCAATGACAAGAAGCACAACCTGAATGACATCTGTCCATGCCACGGCAGCCAGGCCTCCCCAGATGGAATAGGCTGCTGCAAAAAATGACAGTCCAATTATAAATACCATGATCATACTTCCATCGCCAGTCCCTAAAATGGTATCCAATGCTTTTGCCCCGAGAAACAAGACAGAGGTGAGGTTTACAAATATGAACAAGCAAATCCAAAAGATGGCAAGAATGGTTTTTAGCGTTGTATTGTAGCGTTTTTCTATAAATTCAGGAATGGTATATAATCCTTGTTTAATGAAGATTGGCAAGAAATACTTGGCAATAATGATAAGCCCTATTGCAGCCATCCACTCGTATGATGCAATGGCTAAGCCTATGGCAAAGCCAGATCCAGACATGCCAATAAAATGCTCAGCCGAAATATTGGCAGCTATCAATGAAGCTCCTATAGCCCACCAGGGCAGGGACTTCCCGGCCAAAAAATAATCTTCTGTTGTTTTTTCTTTTCCTTTTGAACGTGACACCCAGAGGCCGATGCCAATGATTACAGTAGCATATATTCCGAAGATTATATAATCTGCTGTTTGAAATCCCGAATTCATATTTTTT
>CAYPTK010000135.1:0-7758 GCA_964413555.1 uncultured Bacteroidales bacterium
CAAGAATAAAACTTAAACGACTTTATCCGACCTTTGATGATTGACATGACACTAGAGATGAATTAATAAATTTGATCAGGCTCCAATAACCCAAAGCACACGTTCTTCATTAATGCATAATTCAACAAGTTGAATCAGTTCAAGATTGATTTGGTGAAGTGCATTTAAATAATAATGCCAATCCTTTTTCTTGTATTCTTTTTTTGTTTTTTCAATGAAGTCTTTACCCCAAAATTCACTGTTTATATAATTTGTGAATTGATGTTCAGTCTTAATAGCGGATAATTGTTCTTCTTTTTTCTTTAATTCATTTAACAGCGGGATTATTTTCCGTGTTCCATACAAGGTAGGCTGGATATAATCATATAATGGATTACTGTTTTCAAAGCAATCTATAAATATATTAAATACTTCAGTATCTAAATATTTCGATTCTTCGTCGCATCTTACAAAATTCTCTTTATCACCGGTTGTATTAAATTCTACAAATTTTAAATTCCCGGAATCAAATAGCTCAAGCCTCATTGATTTTAACAATTAATTGTTATCATTGCATATAAAATTATAAAATAAACATGAATTACACGAATTTATTTTAAATTATTTTGAATAAACAATTATATACATTATTTAGTACTCTTTACAAAAAATGGTCTGGTGAAGAAATTTTTAAGATTTCTTCATTGCCACCATCAGGCTCATCAAGGAGTTATTACAGGATTTTTAGTGCTACGCGACAGGCTATAGGTGTGCATCATACCAATAGATTGGAAACGAAGGCATTTATCTTGTTTACAGACTTTTTTTTACAGAAAGGGTTACCCGTGCCTCAAATTTATGCAAAGGATATTGAACAGGATATTTATCTTATTCAGGACCTGGGAGATCAAAGCGTGTATGATAAGGTGATGCAGTTAAAACAAGAAGGCAATGATGAGGGAATTTTTAATCTTTATGTAAAAATATTAAAAGAATTGCCAAAGTTTCAGATACGTGCCGGGAAAGAATTTAATTATGATTCGTGTTATCCAAGGAAGGAGTTCGATAGGCAATCGGTCACGTGGGATTTAAATTATTTCAAATATAATTTTTTAAAATTAGCCCACGTACGCTTTGACGAATCCCATTTAGAAAATGATTTTAATGTTTTAGCAGATGCCGTGGATACAATTGACAGAAATTATTTTATGTACAGGGATTTCCAGTCAAGAAATATTATGATCCAAAACGGGTGCTTTTATTTTATCGATTATCAGGGTGGCAGGAAAGGCCCGCTTCATTATGATTTGGCTTCTCTTCTTTTTGAATCGAAGACAAATATCCCTTTTAACACGAAAGAAAGACTACTTGAATACTATATAAATGAGTTGAAACATTACATCACGATTGACCGGGATATGTTTATTCAAAATTTTTATTTATGTGTTTTGGTCAGGCTCTTGCAAGCTTTTGGAGCTTATGGTTACAGGGGGTTGTATGAACAAAAGCCCTTGTTTATCGAGAGTATACCGTATGGCTTAAATAATATAAAATGGCTTTTAGATCAAAAGAAATTTTCTTTGGATATCCCCGAATTAACAAATGTATTAATGAGAATGACTGAATCCGGTTTTCTCAATACATTGGGAAAAAAAAGAGAATCATTGACTATACATATCAATAGTTTTTCATTCAGGAATGGCATTCCGTTTGATCCAACCGGCAATGGAGGAGGATTTGTATTTGATTGCAGATTACTACCCAATCCTGGCCTGCAAGAAGAGTACAAATCTTTATACGGTACCGACAAAAAAGTTATAGAATTTCTCGAATCCAAAGAAGAAGTTATTCGCTTTAGAAATGAAGTGAATAATATTATTGATCAAACAATCCTTTCATACAAGAAAAAAGGATATACGGATTTAACTGTTCATTTCGGATGTACCGGGGGGCAGCATCGTTCTGTTTATATGGCCCAATTTCTGAGCTCTTATTTAAACGAATTTCATGATGTATCTGTAGATTTACATCACCTGGTAAAAGATAAAAATGTTTAAATCCAACAACATGTTGGATTAAATGACTAAAAAAATATGATATGAAAGCAATGATATTTGCAGCAGGCCTGGGAACCCGGTTAAGGCCATTAACAAATGACAAACCCAAAGCCCTGGTTGAATTGAACGGTAAACCTGTTATAGAACATGTAATTAGAAAATTAGTACAACACGATTTTAACGAGATAATAGTGAATGTTCATCATTTCTCATCGCGAATGATCAATTTTTTAGATAACCTGAATATTCCTGGATTACATATTGCTATTTCGGATGAAAGTGACCAATTACTTGATACCGGGGGCGGGTTAAATAAAGCAGGTTGGTTTTTTAATGATGGAAGACCTTTTCTTATATATAATGTAGATATTATTTCATCAATAGATTTGACTAAATTATATACAGCACATGTAAATAACACGGCAGATATTACATTAGTTGTTAGCAATCGTAAATCTGACCGTGTTTTGCTATTTGACGCGGAAGATCAATTTTGTGGATGGCGTAATAATAAAACAAGAGAACAAAATATAGTCAGGAATCAGGTTTCAGAATTTAAACAATTCCCGTTTAGCGGTATTCATGTAATGAATCCCAACATACTAGATTTAATAAAGGAAGAGGGCCGGTTTTCTATTATAAAACTTTACCTTAGATTGGCCAACTTAACACGTGTATCTTATTACTATCATGAAAATGATTTTTGGATTGATATAGGTAAGCCAGAAAATATTGAGAAAGCCGAACACTGGTTAAAAACCGTTTCTCATGAATAAATCAATTATTTTGTAACGACGTTGTTTTCAGATTCAGCTTCGGATATGTTTCCATTAGCCATATCGTTCTTTAATGAAGGCCAGTGTTTTTTGTAGAAATACACTGAAATCTTGCTGTAAGCGTATTGTTTTGCATTGGAGTTAACACCATACGGGAATGTTTTTTTGTTCATCCATAACTTTATTTCTTCTTTAGAACACGTGAAGTCGTGATTATATGCGGTAGCATAAAATTCTATTTTTTCAGTTGTATTATTCCAGGTTAAATCATTGAAACGATGCTCCATGATAGAATAAAAGCATTTTAAATAATTTAGTTGCCATTGAATTGAATTGAGTCTTTTAATTCTTACTTTACGTTGATCTTTAATGTCTGATGATGGGTAATTCAGGATATATTTGTATTGTTTTTTTAAATCTGGATGTTTTTGTATGTATTGTTCTAATTCTTCTACAAATGAAGGTTTCATTTGAAAACGGCCAATGGAAAAATTGGCTTTTTCTTTTCCATGTTTTATATAAATCGTTTCCATGGCAGACTTTTGGAAGAAATCAATCAGGTATGAATACCTTACTATTTCAGGAAATACTATAGATAAGGAAATGGTTTTATCTTCATCAGATTCATCTAAGACATGGTTAATAATTTTTTTATTGTCTTTAATGAACTGAATGGCATCATCATAACCCGATGAAAAAATGTTATCATACCTCGGGTAGATAAGCAGAAGAGGACTTAATATGAATATAATTAATTTACTCATTTCAGGTTTATATACGTAAAAATGAATTAAAAAGTTTTGATTGAAATGTTTTTTTCAATACATTTTTTTAATGGAAAACAACCTCTGTATCATCAACAAATAACGCTGTATTGTTCCCCGGTTTCCAATAAAATATTTGTTAGTATCAATGTATAAATAACAATTTAGTTACATGTGTTTTAGATCCGTCTTCATTTGTGCAAAATACCAGGTAAACACCTGTATGTACCCGGTCACCTAAAAAATTGGTGCCATCCCATGTAGCCATTCCTCCTTTACCGGTGGTTTCAAAAACAAGGTTTCCACTGATGTCCGTGATTTTGACATTTGCATTTTCTACCAGGTTGGTAATGGTAACCATACCTGTATAATCTTCTCTTACCGGGTTGGGAAAAACATAAACCTCACTAAAATCATCTTTGCCGGATATGGCATCGCTTCTGTATGAGATCATACCCTGATCAGTGGCAAAAAAAACTTCTCCTGTAATCTGGTTAATTTCAATGTCTAAGATGGTATTGGAGAGAAGCGGGCTATTATCCTTTGTAAAGTGCTGGATTTCTTTTTCTCCATCTTCCGAAATTAAATAAGCACCTGAAAATTGTGTTCCAAACCATTTTCTGTTAGCACCATCAATAGCTATGGATGTAATACTTGATGTTCCTAACAGGTAATCGGCTAAATCAGTATCATCATCTCTCGCGATCAATATCTGCTGGCCTTTAAAATCATTGCCTGAAAAAGCTTCTTCCGGATTGTAGTAAACTACAGGTCCTTCCGAAGTGCCAACCCAAATATTTCCTTCCATGTCTTTTTTTAATGTTAGTATTTTATTGAATTGTTTCCCGTTTTGATTTTTTACATGGAAAAATTTTTCACGGTAATCGCTATCGTCTTCAATATCTTCACCATAGTCAAATGAAAATATACCTGTATAGGACCCCTTCCTTAAAATAAACCATATATGGTCGTCATCTGTTACCACTAACTCGCCATTGCTCTGATTAAAACCAAATCCGGGAAAATCAAACGGGATATTGATCATTTCATTGTTATCGGCTTTATGGACATGAAGCGGATCTTTTACTTCTGACTGGACAATCCATAAATTATTCGCGGCGTCGTAATCCATTCCTGTTATCCTTATATATTTTTAAGTACCGAGTTGGTTTCATCATGAATAGTTTCAACTTCATTATCTCGAAATTCAACAAGACCGTAACCATGCGATCCACCCCATGCACGCGATGGATCCGCCGGGTCTATTTTAACCAAAGAGATATTGTATACACCGGATAATTCAGGTAATTCAAAATGATTAATATTGGTGTATTCATTATTCGATAAAGTAAATGCTCCATACCTTGACCATGGAGACATTGTTGAACCACCTGCTGCCCATATGATATTATGTTCAATAGAAATATCAACCGCGCTGGAAATGAATGGCCCCGGTACCCTGTAATATGCTCTATAGTCATTATACGAGTCCAAATATAGCCCACTCCATTTCATTCCAAGCCAGTAACTACCTTCATTATCCTTTATTGCATCTTGTATATCCCATATTGATTTGCTTTTTTCTAATTCTAAGTCTGAATTATAAAAATCAGCTTTTCCATTTGTTATCACGGCCAATGTATTATAACATGTTTTGAGTGCTAAACAATTACCATATTCACCTGCATGAAATTCATCATATGTATTTCCGGTAATTCGGTATATCACATCAGCTGTGTCTACACTACTGGCGTAATTGGCATACACTTTATTGTTAAAATAGGTTATCTGATTGAAAGAATTGTCTGCATTGGGTAGAAAATCAAGTTTTTCCCAGTTATTGTAATCAATTAAATTAGGGTTATTTATGTCTGCACGGTAAACGCCTTCCATTGTTGCAGCATATAAATATTGATTTTCATCGTATGTAATGTCAAATATTTCAATTTTACTCCCCTGGTCTCCTAAGTAGTATGTTTCTTTTATTTCCTTCCTGTTTAGATCAATTACAACTATACCAAATCCGCACGCGAGGTAAGCTTTGTTATTAAGTATAAAAATATTATTAATATTTTTATTCCCTAATAGTAGATTATCCTTTATATCACTAATGGTTAATATGTTATTTTTTTTTATTAAATTAATATTGCCATTTTTATATCCTATAACCAATGTTTTGTCATTACTATAATAATTCCCTGAAATCACACCAATATCAGACAGCCCATGTACCGTTGAAAATTTATTCAAACTATTGTCCGTTTTGTTGTAATATAACATTGCACCTGATTCCGTGATTCCATATATTTTATTGTCTGCTTCTATAACTTTTATTACATTTCTGTAAGACAGGTGGTCCCGCCATTCACCAATAGCTGTTTGGGATTTTAAAGAAGGCAACCATACCATGGCACATAAGAAAATTAAAAATATCTTTGTTAATCGCATTTTAAATGGGTTTAAAATAAATAACGTGAAAAATATTTATTTCTTATGCTTCGTCTCATTATTCGGAGATATAGTTTGTTTCTGATAAAAGAAATCCAGCGAATTTACGGAAAGCAATTGCCCTGTGACTCATGAGGTTTTTTTCTTCAAGTGTCATTTGAGCATATGTTTTATCATGTCCATCAGGCTGAAAAACAGGGTCGTAACCAAAACCATCTTTTCCTTTTCGTGCATTAGTTATGGTTCCACTTACAACCCCTTCAAAAAAATATTTATTATTATTATTTTCAATGTACGCGATGACCGTTTTAAAACGAGCCGTTTTGTCCTTTTTATTTTCTAAGTTTCTGAGTACTTTATTAATGTTTGCATCGGTGACAGATTGAGATGAATTTTTCACATCATTTTGTGCATATCTGGCTGAATATACACCCGGTTCTCCATCAAGTGCATTGATTTCTAATCCCGTGTCATCTGCAAAACAGGGAATGGAAAATTTTTTATAAATAAAATTAGCTTTTTGTAGTGCATTGCCTTCAAGAGTATCCTGTTCTTCAGGTATATCAATATTTACCAATCCCAAATCTTTCAGGTTTAAGATTTGGAAACCTTCTCCAATCAGGTTTTGGACTTCCTTAACTTTGTTATAGTTATTGGTCGCGAAAACAATTTCATGCACGTCAAGAAAACTTTTATACTCCGCTTCCGCCAGAATACCCGGTACTACCGTATTGAGGTGGTTTAGGATTCACACACATGACAGGTATTTTTCCACTGTTAGCAATAATGTATTGTTCGTCGGGTCCCATTACATAGTCTGCAAAACCAATGTTTTTAGTTGTCATGATCAACATCAGGTCGGCATTCACTTTTTTAGCAAATTCTATGGTTTCAATAGGAAAGCTTTGTTTTCCTTCTGATGTATGTATTTCATAATCAATATTGTGGTTTTTTAAATATTTTCTGGCAAAAGCAATATTGTCATCTACGCCTTTTCGAAGAGCTGCATCACTTCGTTTGAAGATGTCAATTTTTACTTTATAATATTTAGCCAGATACGATACCCAGTTAAGTTTTTCTCGACTTTCTTTCCTTACGTCTACGGGGAAAACAACGCGTTCAAATTTGTTGTTTTGTGGTGGAGCTTGCACAACGATAAAAGGTATTTTTTCACTTACACTGACGATTACTTTTAAGGCCCAGCTCCCGGTTAATTTTTGCATCCCTTTGATACCATGGGTTCCCATGATCACTAAATTAGCCTCGATTTCTGTAGCTATGTTGCTGATAGTGTGAAAGATATCACCTTTCCTGATGATGGCTTTGGTGTTGACGTGATTTTTCTTACTTATTGATTCAGCAACGGCTTCAAGTTTCTTTTGGGCTTCTTCTTTGTCTTTATCATTTTTAATAATGTGTACTAATGCAATGTCATTTCGAACATGTTTGGCTATGACTAATGCATGCTCTAATGCATGTTCCGCGACTTCTGTGAAGTCCCACGGGATTAAAATCGTGTCTGAACTAAGTTTTGTCATGATTAATTTGGTGTTAATTTTTTATTAAAGATAATAAAATTTGATACAAAAATAAAATAATATTTTTAAAGAAAATATTTTAAAGATTATTTTTTATTAAGTTTTTGTTGTTTTTTTATTAACATAAATGTTTCATTTAAATCTAATTAGTGTTTGTCCATAATGTCCGCTAACCCCGGTACAGTCATTCTTCCTT
>CAYPTK010000136.1:0-7676 GCA_964413555.1 uncultured Bacteroidales bacterium
CATTGATCGGTGAATTTGTTTTCACACAGACATGCTGTGTGCATGCCGATGGAGACAGAAAATGTAATTTGTATCATAATGAATTGCATCCCGAACGCTTTGGACGGGTCAGGGAATATGCTTTGGGCAAAACATCCGGGAAAGCCAATATCAAAAAGAACCTTGAAGAGCTTGGCATCAACCTTGATCCTGAATCAATGCAAAAAGTAACGCGACGGATCATTGAACTGGCTGACAAAAAAGAAAATGTCACTAAAGAAGACCTGCCCTATATTATATCTGACGTGCTAAAAAGCACGACCATTGGAGAAAAAATCAAAATCAACAATTTTTCGCTTTCAACGGTCAACGGGCTTAAACCGGTTGCAACAGTGAGCATTGAAATAAACGGGAAACATTATGAAGAAACATCCCCGGGCGACGGCCAATATGATGCATTCATGAAAGCAATATGGAAAATATACGGCAAATTGAACAAAAAGCATCCGGTGCTTACAGATTATACCGTAACCATCCCTCCCGGTGGTAAAACCGATGCCCTTGTAGAAACGTTCATCACATGGGAATATGAAGAGAAAAAATTAAAAACCAGGGGACTGGACAGCGACCAGACAGTGGCAGCAATTAAAGCAACCCTGAAAATGCTTAATATCATTGAGAATATGTAAGAAGAACACGAGAGATGCATTGGGTTGACTTCTCTGCATTTCGTCTTAATTTTGTGTTTTAAAAATAAATTTCTATTATTGTTGCATTTTATAACATAATTAAATATAACATACCATGAGTGAGAGATCATATAAAATCGCCGTCATCCCTGGTGATGGCACCGGCCCTGAAGTAACGCGTGAAGCGTTGAAAGTATTAAACGCAGCTGCCAAACCATTTGGATATAAAATGGAATATACAGAATTTGACTTTGGCGGCGAAAGATACAAGCGCACGGGAGAAGTATTACCTGATTCTGCAATTGATGAACTGAGGAAATTCGACTCCATCTTGTTGGGCGCTATCGGGCATCCTGATGTTAAACCCGGGATCCTTGAAAAAGGCATATTGTTGAAAACACGTTTTGAATTGGATCAATACATCAACCTCAGGCCTGTAAAATTATACCCGGGAGTAGACATCCCTTTGAAAGATAAAGGGCCGGAAGACATTGACTATGTAGTGGTAAGAGAAAATACCGGTGGACTGTATACAGGGACAGGTGGTTTTTCCATGAAAGGAACAGAACACGAGGTTGCTGTACAGAGCATGGTGTATTCACGGCACCAGGTTGAACGTTGCCTTAAATTTGCTTTTGAATACACGAAGAAACGAAACAAAGACAATACATTAGCCCTGTGCGGGAAAACGAATGTATTGACCTATGCTTATGACTTGTGGGAAAGAACTTTTCATGAATTAGGCGAAAAAGAATATGCCAATATTCGCCGGGATTATTATCACGTGGATGCCACGTGCATGTGGATGATAAAAAATCCGGAATGGTTTGACGTGATCGTAACCGGGAATATGTTTGGTGACATCATTACTGACCTGGGTGCCATGACACAAGGCGGTATGGGCATTGCTGCCGGGGGTAACATTAACCCCGAAGGTGTGAGTATGTTTGAACCCATTGGTGGTTCTGCCCCGAAATATACCGGGCAAAACATCATCAACCCGCTTGCTGCCATACAAAGTGCAGCCATGATGCTGGAAATACTCGGGGAAGACAAAGCAAAAGACAAAATCGAAAGTGCCATTGCCGATGTCACAGCAAACAAAATTAAAGACATGGGCGCGGGAAGAATGGGCTATTCAACATCTGAAGTAGGTGATATAATTGCTCAACAGGTAAGCTAATACTATAACACGAGCAATAAACTGACTTTATCCTGCTAGTGTCATGTCACACCTGAGATGACGGTTAAGTTGAAGGAATTATTTGAATTTTTAAAAATGAAAAAAAGTAAGCATAGCCATAGCTACGTGAGTCTTTTTTTCATGAAGAAAAAACGAATAAGATCGAAACTTGGGGCGTTATATCAGGTATGACATGACACTAGAGTTTAACCAGGGGCGGCAGTAGTTAAGTATGAGCTACAACTTATCTCGAATGCTAAAGATAAATTACCAACCTTTTAAAAAAGTCCGTTGCATTGACTTCACGGACTTTTTTTTTACCCATTTTTCTCTGAAAAATAAATCAATTACTCATCGTTTTTTTCGGATTATGCTTATTTTCGCGCTCTTGAAAAACCAGAAAATTATTAGAGAACTGGCATGTTCTATTTTGATATCCTAATATTTTACAAAAACACATTTAAACCATGAAATTTAACATAGCGGTATTACCAGGCGATGGCATAGGGCCTGAAATCATTGAACAGGCGATTAAAGTGATGAATTCAATAGCTAAAAAATACAATCACGAGTTTCATTTTGAGCATGCACATGTTGGCGCTGCCGCGATTGATGCTACCGGAAATCCTTATCCTGAAGAAACACATGAACTATGCATGAGGTCAGATGCTGTTTTATTTGGTGCAATCGGGGACCCGAAATATGACAATGACCCCAAAGCCAGTGTCAGGCCGGAGCAGGGACTCCTGAAAATGCGAAAAAGACTGGGATTATTTGCCAATATCAGGCCTGTAACCACCTTTCAGTCATTAATTGATAAATCGCCTCTGAAAAGAGAATTGATCGAGGGAGCTGATTTCATAATGATCAGGGAGCTGACTGGTGGTATTTATTTTGGTGAACCACGCGGGCGTACAGAAGATGGTAACACGGCATTTGACACATGTGGTTATTCAAGAGAAGAAATTCAACGGGTCACCAAGCTTGCTTTTGAATATGCCCAAAAAAGAAAAAAAGAACTAACCGTGGTAGATAAAGCCAATGTCTTGGGTACTTCTCGTTTATGGAGAGAGACCGTCCAGGAAATGGAAAAAGATTACAAAGACGTCACGGTTGACTACATGTTTGTTGACAATGCAGCCATGCAACTTATCCAATGGCCTAAAAAATTTGATGTGATTGTTACTGAAAACATGTTTGGTGATATTTTAACAGACGAAGCCAGTGTTATTACAGGGTCTCTCGGCATGCTTCCATCAGCTTCAATGGGTATACATACATCTGTTTTTGAACCCATTCACGGGTCATATCCTCAGGCAGCCGGTAAAAATATTGCAAATCCTTGCGCGACGATCCTTTCTGCATCTATGCTCCTGGAGTCATTAGGATTGCAGGAAGAGTCGGGAGCGGTTAAAAATGCAGTGGAAAAAGCATTAAAAAACATGGTGGTGACCGAAGATATCAATAAAGAATCTGCATATTCTACAAGTGAAGTTGGGGATTGGATTGCAGAAAATATATAACAAAAGTGAAAAATAAGCAGCAAGGGCGATCTTCCCGGCTACTTATTTTTCACTTTTGTCTCACTTTTATTCAGTACTAAAGAATAGGGTGCTACACTTTCTGTTAACCATACATTCCCTCCTATGGTGCTGTCGTGGCCGATGACTGTATCGCCTCCCAGGATGGTGGAACCTGCATAAATAATTACATTTTCCTCGATGGTAGGGTGTCGTTTTTGTTTAGCCATTGTTTTTTCTACACTTAACGCTCCCAATGTAACCCCCTGGTAAATTCTAACATTCTCTTTGATAATGACCGATTCTCCAATGACAATCCCTGTCCCGTGGTCAATAAAAAAAGATTCTCCAATGGTTGCCCCGGGATGAATATCAATACCGGTTTTGCTGTGCGCGTATTCTGATACAAGACGCGGAAGAATAGGAATATCAAGCTTATATAATTCGTGAGTAACACGGTAAACCATTATGGCGAAAAACCCAGGATAAGCCACCAGTACCTCTGCAATACTATTTGCTGCAGGATCATACCTGCATAATGAATGAGCATCTTTTATGAGCTTATCATATATGTCAATAGTTTTATTAAAAAAGACGGTTGTAACTTTATCAATTGATTGTTTTAACTGGTATTTCACAGGCAATAACAATTCTTTAAATTTATACTGTAGCTGTTGATACGTTGACTCCGCTTCCAACTCACTCATATTCCTTCCGATATTAATCGGGAACAAAAAATTGATGTATTCTTCAATGAACTCTTGTGCCTGGAATTTAGACGGGATTTCACAAAAAATACTTTCCCGTTCTTTCTGAAATTTCTGGTATAATTTTTTAAAATTTGACATGACAATGATATTAATTAAACGCTCACATTTTTATTATCTTTCACCAGGTTCATGAAATCATCGAATAAAAATTCCGTATCCATGGGGCCGCCGGATGCTTCTGGATGAAACTGTGACGAGAAGAACGGCTTGGTTTTATGCCGTATTCCTTCATTTGTTCCGTCATTCAAATTCAGAAAGAATGGTTCCCAATCACCAGGAAGGCTTTCATTATCAATAGCAAACCCATGATTTTGAGATGTGATGAATCCTGTACGTGTCCCTTTTTTAATGACGGGTTGGTTATGACTCCTGTGCCCGTATTTCAGTTTATATGTTTTGGCACCTGCAGCCAGACCAAGTAAATGATTTCCCATACATATTCCAAGAATAGGGATTTCTTGCACCAATGCTTTTTTGATATTTTCAACTGTCTTATCGCAAAACAGGGGGTCTCCGGGGCCATTTGTAATAAACAGTCCGTCGTATTCATCATTTGAAAAATCATAATCCCAGGGAACTCTTATCACCGTGGCATCCCGTTTTATTAAATTCCGTATGATATTATTTTTAACACCGCAATCAATCAATATTATTTTATACCGGCCATTGCCATATACCTTCTTTTCTTTGGTACTTACCTTTTCTACCAGGTTTTCTTTATTTGGATCATAAAAATCTATTTTTTCCCCTTCAAATTCAAGTTTTCCTAGCATGGATCCCTCTTCACGCAGTCGTTTTGTCAACGAACGGGTATCAACACCATAGATTCCTGGAATATTATGTGCTTTCAGCCACTGTGCCAGGCTGGATTTGGCATTCCAGTGACTGTATTCAAACGAATAATCGGAAATGATCAACCCGGAGATATGCAATGTATGGGATTCATAAAACTTATGAAGTTCGTGCTCTAAGTCTGCATCCGGTACACCATAATTCCCGATCAAAGGGTAAGTCAATACCAATATCTGCCCTTTATATGACGGATCTGTAAGGCTCTCGGGATAGCCAGTCATGGCTGTATTAAACACCACTTCACCCGATACTCCCTGTTCGTATCCAAATGATTTGCCTTCGTATACGGCATTGTCTTCCAATGATAATTTTACAATTTTATTACTCATTATAATATTAAGTTAAGGGGTTACTGCTGCGTGGTTTCCATTTCAGACTTCTGGATGACGGGCTTCTTTTTCCCGTGAATCAGGTTGTCTAAAACTTCCCTGGTCTGGTCTGGTGCAAGTTTCTTGGCTACAATTTTCTTATCTTTATCAAGTAAGAAAAGAGCAGGTGTTGCTTTGATGTTGTATTCGCGTTTAAAGTCATAGCTAAAAGGATTCCATGCATTGATCCAGTCATATAATTCATGTTCATTAATAAATTCAATCCATTTCTTTTTACCTTCTTTTCCCATTAACATGTTAAAAGATATCATTTCAACACCTTCTTCCTTAAAGTCCTGGTATATTTTATATAATTGGGGAGTATATTTTCGGCAATGTCCACAATCCCGTTCCCAGAAATAAAGAATAATGTATTTGGCATCAATATCATAAAGATTGAATTTTCGCTTAAATACATAAGGGTTACTAATCAATGCCGTGTCTTCCTGTGCACGGATAAAATGTTCTGTTGAAATTTCAATCATTTCAATATCAGGAGCTTTCTTCCCAATTAAAAGAGGCTTCATTTCTTTTACATTTTTTTCGAGCTTTTTTATAAAATCAGGATCGCTCCATTCGGCCTCGGGAATATAATAGTTTTCAGCAATATGAACATACACGGCATCCATGCCTAAAATTTTACTTCCTGCAAAATGATTGAATAATTTTATTAGTACAAACCGGAACGTTTCTTTATCTGCTTTTGCCATGTTAACAAGTGTATCAACTGCCGCATTTAAAGAATCAGGAATTTGTGGTATCACATGCTTAATGTATTTCATGATCTTTTGCTCATATACCGGGGTCCTCAACAAGCGTGGATCACCAATATCAAAATAATCAAAATAATGTTCTTTATAATATCTGTATTGAAATGTTGAATCAATATTTCCCTCTTCGTCTTTCGGTGGATCAGGAACATCAATTTCTTCAAATGCTTTTAAAAACACGGCTAAAAAAGTCCCCGAATGTTCTTCAATCATTTTGTTGGTGTGCTCTTTCACTTCTTCATTGATCCGACTCATTTCTTCCTTAATTTTCATTTTTTTGCGCTTTGTTTTTAAGTCGTCCAATGTTTTTTGTAACTTTCCGCGTTCATCACGTTTATCCCTTAAGAATTTTTGATGTTCAATAAATGCCTGGTTAATTTCCGATCCGGAAACACTTAAATTATCCAGTAAATCCGACGTATCATTTTCAATACTGAATTTTTGATCGTCCCCGATTAATAAATCAAAATACTTTTTATTTGGCAAATACACGATATACAACCCGCCCGTGAGGGGCTCATCACCTTCAAACACTCCTTCCCCACTTTGATCAAGGTAAGCAGTATCATCAGGATAAATGTTCTTGCCCATGTAATGCGCCAGCATCACACTGGTATCACTCATGTGGTTAATTTTTATTTTTATCTTATATCCCCCGGCATATAATGTATAAAAAGAAGCAAAAG
The DNA here is from genome assembly GCA_964413555.1 of uncultured Bacteroidales bacterium. Lineage (GTDB taxonomy): Bacteria > Bacteroidota > Bacteroidia > Bacteroidales > JBBRXJ01 > CAYMKE01. Next base: position 6,818 of record CAYPTK010000136.1, read on the forward strand.
CAAATAAAACAATAAATCCAAAAATTTTTCTTTTATGCATCATAATCCAAAATTTATGTTTTAACAATTAATCTCCAAAATTAGAAAAATCAAACTAATAATCTTTATTATAATCAAATTATCGATATGTACATGATCATGATTTTTCATATCATATTGATTGAATATGGTTTAATATCATATTTTCTCACATAACGAAAGAAATTTGATTTTATTAATTTATATATATTACAAAATACTTATTTTTAGACCTGTTTGTGTCAGGAAAAAGATTAATCAAATCAAAAACACGTGAATAATGCTGAATTTACCAGAAGCACAAGTACTTATAAAAAAAGAAGCGAGCCGGATACGGTTTGAAAAAGAGCCGGAAGGCTTATATGAACCCCTGAATTATATGCTTTCACTCGGCGGGAAACGGTTACGCCCTGCTCTTATGTTGATGCTATCAAGTATTTATCATGATGATATAAAATCTATTATCCCCTATGCCATAGGGATTGAATTGTTTCATAATTTCACATTGATTCATGATGATATTATGGATGACGCACCTTTAAGAAGAAATATGCCCACGGTTTACAAGAAATGGGGGGCCAACACGGCAATCTTGTCTGGCGATGCATTATTAATCATAGCATATGAATACATGTTGCAAAATAATGGGAAAACAGAAATTTTAAAAGAATTTAATGACATTGCCCTGAAGGTTTGCGAGGGGCAACAATATGACATGGAATTTGAAAACCAGGAATATATATCTGAATTGCATTACCTGAAAATGATCGAGTTGAAAACCGCTTCATTGATTGCAGGGAGCCTTAAAATCAGTGCCCTGGCAACAAATGCACCCCCGGGG
>CAYPTK010000137.1:0-7659 GCA_964413555.1 uncultured Bacteroidales bacterium
GTACTGCTTATTTAGAATTGGCAGGATACAGGAAAGGAGAAAAAGTTGATATATCTGTATTCAGTGTACTTGGGGAATTGGTTGATGAAAGGGAAGTAATGATTGAATCTCAATTATCTACAAATATCCAATTAATAAACCATTCAAATTTAAAAGAAGGTTTATATATTATCCGAATAAATAATGAATATAAAGAGATTTATCATAGATTAATTATTCAATAAGGTTTAGTTAGGTTAGGCGACATTTGTAAGTTTAGTTTATTAGTGTTTAAAAAGGTGGGTTAGCTTTGCTTCTCACCTTTTTATTTAATGTAAAAACTCATTCAATAGAAATTTAATTATTTTTTAATCATTTAAATTGTATAAGCATGGAACATATAGCTGATTTGATTAGTCTTTTTGAAAAAAAAATCTTTGATTCATTGTTATATAAAAGAAATGTTGTAATTTGTACTATTAAATAATTTTTAAAAAAGAAAATGAGATTTATATTTTTAGTCATATTATATATATTTTTTATTAAAAGTATTTTTGTCATTGCGAATAATAAGAATATTGATTATGAGAATCTTGTTTTTGAACGTATAGAAAACAAAAAAGGGCTTCCCTCATCGTTTATCAACGAAATGTTGCAGGATGAAGAAGGTTATATTTGGTTTGCTACCGAAAACGGACTAAGTATATACGATGCTTACAGCTTCCATACCTTCCGGCATAATCCAATTGATACAAATAGTATGTCAAATAATGGAGTAAAATGTATTTTAGCAGATAAGAGCGGAAGAATATGGGCAGGGACCCGATTTGGGTTAAATGTTTATAATAAAAAAGCAAATAGCTTCAAGCGTTTTTTCTATGATTCAGCAAATAAGAATTCATTATGGAATAATACTATTAATGATATATGCTTGGATAGAAAAGGAAATATATGGATCGCTACAGCAGAGGGGCTCAATCTTTATAATTCAAAAGAAAAGATAATTTCCCGGATAAATATAAAAAAGCATGTAGTTGAAAGTAAATATTATACACAAATAAGTCATAAGAAAGGCATCCCTTGCAGGGTCGTTTTTGAGGATAAACAAGGAATTATATGGGTTGGTACATGGGGGTTCAAATTATTGAAAATTGACCCGGGAAGCATGAGTATAAAACAATTATCCCTTGGTAATGAAATCAAAGATGATATTGTAACCCTCATAGTTCAAAACAGTAAAGGAATATTGTTTCTCGGATCCCACGTCACTTCATCTAATTATTTATATGATCCGGTTAAAGAAAAAATTATTAAGCATATTCATACAAATAATCGGGATATTCATTCTGCAATATTTGATGGGAACGATAATTTATGGTTGGGCACACATAATAAATTATCAATTTATAAGGCTGATAATTATCAGAATCCGATTCAATATACGCCAAACCCTAATGATGAAAAAAGTTTATCCGAAGGGAACATTATAGAAATATATCAGGATAAAACAGGAAATATTTGGATTGCTACACGTGTAATTAATATTTGTTTTAAATATAAGAATAATTTTAATAAATATTTTAATTCTATAAATAATCAAAATTACCGTGACTATGGAAAAACATTGTATGTTGATCAATTCAATAATTTATGGTATGGTACTTTTGGAAATGGATTATTGGCCTTTGATCAAAATTTTCGTTTTACCAAGCGCTTTTTAAGTAGTAACAACCAAGATTTAACATTAACAGGAAACTATATATGGAGCATTGCAGAAAATAAAGAAGGTGATATATGGATTGGTACAAATAACGGAATTTCTGTATATGATAATATTCAGAAATCATTCATCAAAACAATTCAGAGTACTGGAAAGAAAAGAAATTCGCTTGTACATAATTCTATCTATTGTATACTACATGATAGTAAAGGAAATGTATGGATTGCAACACAGGAAGGATTGAATAAATTGAATAAGAGACACGGACACATGCAACTTATCACGGAAAAAGATGGCCTTTGTCATTATAAAGTGTACAAAATGATAGAAGCTAAAAATGGGAATATATGGATAGGAACGGGAAATGGCTTGTCTTGTTATGATCCTGAAAAGAATAAATTTACTAATTTTTATTATAACCCCAGATCCATGAGTGGATTAAGCAATCAAACGGTAAAAGCTCTATGTGAAGATAAAAATGGAAATATATGGGTAGGAACAGCAGACGGATTGAATAAAGTAAATCCGCAGACGCTAAAAATTGACTATTTTTTTGAAAAAGATGGATTGGTAAATAATAAGATAGCAAATTTATTTATCGACGACAACAATGATTTATGGATACATGCCATTTCAGGAATTTCAAAAATGAATTTAGAATCGAACAGAATGATAAGTTTTGATCAGGATGATGGCTTAGACGTAAATTATTCAGGAATGTTTTTAAAAGATTCAATGCTTTGGATTGCCGGCAAACAATCCGGGTATTATAAATTTAATTTATCAGATATCAAAGTGAATCCCGTTATTCCTCCTGTTTATATAACGACGATTAAAGCAAATGGGAATGTGATTCAAACCAATCACTCCTCTTCTTCTGGCAAACTAATTAAACTAAAACACAATCAATCATTTCTTGAATTTGAATTTACAGCATTGAATTATCTTAACCCTGATAAAAATAAATATCAATATAAACTTAAAGGATTTGACAAACAATGGATTCAAACATCAGCAAAAAGACGTTTTGCATTATATACTAATCTTTCTCCCGGTGTATATACGTTTCATGTAAAAGCATCAAATAATAATGAAATATGGAATAACACCGGGGCATCAGTGTCTTTTCAGATTCTTCCTCCCTGGTGGAAAACCTGGTGGGCTTATATTTTATATATTTTAGTACTTTCAATTTTCTTTTATATATTAAACCGCGTTCGAAAATTGAAACAGAAAGAAGAAAAAGCCAGAATTTTACATGAACAGGATAAAGTAAAATTAGATTTTTTTACAAATATTTCTCATGAATATAAAACACCGCTTACATTAATTATTGATCCCTTAGAACAACTGGTGACTTCTTCAGATATTCCCGAGTCAATGAATACACAACTGAGAATAGCTTATGGGAATGCAAAAAGAATGAAATATTTAACCAAACAGATTCTTGATTTAAGAAAAATTGAAGCTGGAAAAATTAAGCCAGATTATCAGTATACCGACATTGTGCCATTTGTGAAAAATATTTATTTTTTATTTCATTATGAAGCACAAAAAAATAATATCCACTATGAATTTGAATCTCATCTTGAAACATATCTTTGCTTTTTTGACCACTATAAGTTAGAAACCATTCTTTTTAATCTGATTACTAATGCATTTAAAAATACTTATGATGGCGGAGAAGTATACCTGTATTTAAATGCATCCAAAGAAGTATCCAGAGATCATGAAGAAATGTTAGAAGTTGCTGGAGATGAATTTATTATATTTAAAGTTACGAACACGGGAAAAACAATATCGAATGAAGAAGTAAACAAGATATTTGACAGGTATTATCAAATAGATCAGTTTACTGAAAAAGGATACCAGGGTACTGGAATAGGTTTAACATTGTCAAAAGAATTGGCTTCACTTTTAGGAGGTGGAATTTTTGTAGAAAATGTAGAACAAGGTAAAACTAGTTTTATTGTATATATTCCAGTCCCAAAAGATGCTGAAGTGAACTCTGACCGCGTGAGCAAGGATTTGACATTCAGCAAAGAACGAAATAAGGAGGAGTATAAGACATTCTTAAATGAAAGAGCCCATCCGGTATTAAATAAGTTTAAAAGAAGTATTGATACGATAAAAAGAATAGGATCCGGCCAGGAAACAAAAGAGATGATTATGCTGATAGCAGAGGATGACGACGAAATGAGGATGTTCATTTCATCTTTGTTTGAAGATCAGTTTAAGATTATTGAAGCAGAAAACGGAAAAGAAGGACATGAAAAAGCATTAAAACATCTTCCTGATATTATTATTTCTGATATAATCATGTCAGGTGAAGACGGAATTACATTTTGTAATAAAATAAAGACAGATCAAAAAACCAACCATATCCCTTTTATATTATTAACAGCAAGGACTACAGATAACAGCAAATTGGAAGGATTTAATACAGGTGCAGATGACTATATAATGAAACCTTTTAATAGTGCAGTATTAAAGGCACGGGTAAACAGCCTGTTAAATAACCGGGCCATTTTGCAGGACTTTTTCAGAAAACGATATTTGCTTGAGGATAAATCTAACAATGAAATAATTGAAAAACATGAACCTGCCAATACAACCTTTATTGAAAAAGTGAAAGAACTAATAAATGAAAATATGCATCAGGAAGCATACTCCGTTGGGCATTTATCAGAAGACTTAAATATGAGCCGTACACACCTGAATAGAAAGTTTAAATCTCTCCTGGGGATTCCTCCCAGTGAATTCATTAAGTTATGCAGATTACAAAAAGCAATGCATCTGTTGAAGACAGAAAATAATCCAACTGTAGCAGAAGTAGCATATGCTGTTGGCTTTAAAGAAGCATCCAATTTTTCAAGAGCATTTAAATCTCATTATGGAATACCCCCGTCGGATGTAGCGAGTTATTAGTATATGTTATTGTAAACCAATAATAAATATTTATTTTTTTTATGTCATTATAACACATTTTATATCATGTTAATACAATTTGTAATATCATGATATACATGTTATACCATGATTTATTAATACATGATATATAACATATCTTTCATAATATTTTTAAAAACAAAATGAATAAAATTAAATATTATGAAAGCAATAAAAATTTTATCTGGTATAATAATTTTTATGTTATTTTCTTTAAAAGTGTCTTTCAGTCAAACCGATACTGAGTTTTGGTTTGCGGCACCGGATGTAACAAAAGGCCATGCATCGAAACCTATAAAGGTTATTATCAGTGCATTAGATAATCTAAGCACGGTTACGGTCAGCTTACCGGCAAATCCTTCATTTACACCAATTACTTTCAATGTAGCTGCAAACACTGTTTATGAATATGACTTGACACCCTATATAGATGATATTGAAAATACAGAAGCAGATAATGTGAATAACAAAGGTGTATTAATACAGGCCACAACACCAGTGAATGCATATTATAATATCATGGGCACTCAAGGTTATCCCAGTGCAGATGGTTTTTTAGCAAACTCCGATATTTTATCATTAAAAGGCAGATATGGACTTGGCACAGAATTTTATATTTCCCAACAAAATAAATGGCCTTTTGCAAATGAATATAATTATGATCCGGAACCTTTACAATCATTTGATATCGTTGCAACAGAAGATAATACAACCATTACGATAACACCAAATGAAGATATTGTAGGACATTCGGCAGGTACACCGTTTAATGTAGTTTTAGGCAGGGGGCAGACGTATTCTGCACAGGCAGACACTACTGCTTATGCTGAAGGTGATATGGTGACCCTCTATGGTTCACATATTACCTCAGATAAAGATATTGCTGTAACCATTGCCAATGACAGCCAGGAACCCGTGAGTGGAGGGAGTCCTGAAAATCCTGATTTGTTGGCAGATCAAACAGTTCCGGTTGATAGAATTGGTAAAGAATACATTGCTATGCAGGGTAGTGGAAAAGAATGGCATGAGTGCGTTTTTGTTACAGCAGTTGTAGACAATACAACAATAAAATATAATGGCGGAAGTACTGTCACGTTGAATGCAGGCGAGACCGACTACTTCTGTTTTAGCGAAACATCGGATAACTATATATATATAGAAGCAGACACAAATATTTATGCTTACCAGACATCCGGATCTGCTGTAAATGGGGAATTAGGTTCAGCTATATTGCCCCCTGTAGATGAATGCACGGGAACTAATGAAGTGGGGTTTTCACGGCCGGAGTTTTATTATAAAACGCTTGCCCGAAGACAGTCTGAACAATTACGTCTTAATATTTTGCTAAGGGATCCTATAAATCCTTCACAAGTTCCCGAAGATGATTTTAAAGTTTATGTAAATGGAGTTGAATCACCCGGACTTATTCAACCTACAGATTTCAGTCCTGTCGTCACTACATATTCAGGCACTTGGCTGAAGGCGAGTATATTGATAGACACGCTTGAAGTAGATAGAGGAGATGCGGTAAGAATAAACAACGATTCAGCAGTTTTTCACCTGGGGATATTACATGGTATTGAAACTTCTTCAGAATTCGGATACATTGCAGGATTCAATAATTTCGAAGTTGATGCAATGGTGGAGGGGTTTACTGAAGATAGTGTCACTGTATGTGTTGGAGATGAATATCAACTACTGGCAATAGGAGGAACCATTTATGAATGGACTGGAACACCTACAGCTTTGAGTTATTTAAGTGCTACTAATATAGATAATCCTAAAATCACGATACCAATTGCCAATGCAGGCACATATGAATATATTGTCAATGTTTATAATCCTTGTCAGACTGAACCCAAAAAAGATACCCTTGTTATTACAGCAGAAGATAAGCCTGATAATCCGGGTGGAAACGATGAAGCTGTATGTCTTGGAGAGCCTGTTCCTGATTTGTCAGCTACAAGTACAGAAAGCACCCCTTATTTTTATTGGTATAGCGATTCATTATTGTTGACAGAAGTACAAAGTGGTACTTCTAATACTTATGCTACTGGAAAAACAAATCCCGGCACTTATTCTTATTGGGTTACTCAAGCAGTTTCAGGTACCTCCACTTGTATAAGTGATTCTCATAAAATATCATTGACAATATATCAGGATTCTCTTGCAAATTTGGTAATTAATCACCCGGATCCTGCTTGTCCATCTGTGGATATTACAGATTCATTGATTTCTTTAGGAAGTAGTGGAGGAGGAGGAGATAAAGATACATTATTGTTTAGAAATGGAGTTTTGCCTGATGCTAGTTATGATGGAAACAAAGTTGACAAAATCGAAGGCCAGTGGGGTTGGCAACAAACACAAACACGATCAGGCCTTGGGATGGGGCAATATAAGTCTTCTCTAATTAAATGGGATTTAAGCTCTGTACCGGTGAATGCAATCATTACTTCTGTAAAAATAACTTTAACATATCCGGGTTGGTCTGCTGCTTCTGATATGTCTTTTGAGATATATGAAGTTACTAAAGATTGGACTCCTGGTGAAGGCACATGGAATAGTTACGATAAAGCATTCGGACTTTCCTGGGAAACTGCAGGAGCTACTGGAGTAACAGATCATGGAAGTGCAGTTTTAGGTGTTGTAAATCCTAATGGTATGACACATGATGAATCAAGAGCATTTATTTTAAATAATGATGGTATTGCTGTTGTACAAAGTTGGATTAAGGGTACATCTGTAAATAATGGTTTTATTTTTCAGGATTATACAGAAACGAATTCAATAGAATTTTGTGATGAATTGAATTCAACAATAGAGTATCGTCCTATGTTATCTATTAGTTATGTAATACCTAGCCTTGAGTATTCTTACTGGACCAATGCTTCAGCTACCGATACTTTATCCAGGCCTGATAGCATTACCACTCCGGGAACCTATTATATAAAATTAGGGAATGGCCCGTGCTCGGATATTGAACCAGTCAATGTAACGATTAACTGTGGATG
>CAYPTK010000138.1:0-7611 GCA_964413555.1 uncultured Bacteroidales bacterium
GGGATACCCGTTTTTTAATGAAAGCAGCAACCTTATCCTGGATGCTGACAGGTCGTATGTTAGAGAAACACCTGATAAAAAAGCCACCACGTGGAATGATTTTTCAGGGCCCGTGCATGAATTTAAAGAAATAGTTTATTTTCACGACATGAATCCAAATGCCAATGGTAAATCAAAATATACACTTCAAAATAAAGAATTAGGGATTGAGGTGACAACAGTTTGGGATAAAAAAGAAATGCCCTGGTTATCACAATGGAAAATGACAGGAGAAGGCGAGTATGTATTGGGATTGGAACCCTGTAATTGCCTGCCTTTAGGGAGAGATGTTGTATTGGATGACAATACCATTGAAATATTGGAACCCGGACAAGAAAAAAATATTAAGATGGAAATAAGCATAAATCAACTTTTACTAACTAATTAAATTTTAAATGATGGAAAAAAAGACAACCAACATTAAATTATTATTACTTATCAGTATAATAGCTTCTTTAGGCGGCCTGCTTTTCGGGTTTGATATCGCGATCATATCCGGTACCGTTCCGTTTATCAAAGATTATTTTAATTTAACCGAATTACAACTTGGGTGGGGTGTAAGCTCCCTGCTTATTGGTTGTGTTTTTGGAGCTGCATTTGCCGGGAAATTATCTGATATCTATGGGCGGAAAAAAATGCTCATTATCACTTCACTTTTCTTTGCAGTCTCATGTTTGGCCACGGGAATAGCCGAAAATTTCGTGTTCTTTTTTATCATGCGTATGATTGGCGGGGTTGCCGTTGGGGCAGCATCAATCCTTTCTCCAATGTACATTTCCGAGATCGCACCCTGGAGATTCCGAGGCCGTATGGTCGTGTTGTATCAAATGTCTATCATGTTAGGAATATTGATATCGTATGTGGTAAACTATCTTCTTCACGACATTGGCCCCAATAATTGGCGCTGGATGTTTATCAGTGGAACGGTTCCATCTGTAATATTTTTTGTAGCATTATTTGTCGTGCCTCGTAGTCCCCGGTGGCTTTATTTTAAAGGATATACAGATGAATCATATCAAAACCTGGTAAATGTGGGAGGTAAAGAAAATGCAGATTATGAAATTGCAGAAATAAAAGAGAGCATTAAAGCTACCCAAATTCCGCTAAGGAAAATCTTTCAACCCGGGTTACGGCATATTGTAATTGTTGGGATGGTGCTGGCCTTTTTTGTACAGATGACAGGGATTAATACTGTCATTGATTATGCTCCAAAAATTCTCAATGAAGTAGGGTTTGAAGTAGGCGATGCATTATTTTATACTATTGGAATTGGCATCGTAAACTTTATTTTTACATGGGTAGCAATCTTTTTAATCGACAAAACCGGGAGAAGAAAATTATATCTTGCCGGATCTGCCGGGATGGCTGTTTCCATGTCACTTTTAGCATTCACGTTTTCCATGCCCGAAATTAGCGGGATTGTTGTATTGATCTTTATGTTCCTCTTTTTAAGTTTCTTTACAGCATGCATAGGCCCGGTGTTTTGGACGCTTGTATCTGAGATTTTCCCCAACCGTGCAAGAGGTACAGCCATGTCTATTGCAATACTCACGAATTGGATTTTCAATTGGTTGGTTGTCTTTTTATTCCCATGGGGGTTTAAAGAATTTGGAGGAACCATTGTATATAGTTTCCTTGCTATAATGGGTATATTACTGCTTATCTTTACCTTTAAATATGTTCCCGAAACCAAAGGGAAAACCCTTGAAGAAATTGAAATGATGTGGAAGGAAAAATTAGGCGATAAACTTAATTTATAAGATTAACATAATGAATCACTGGACAGCATCATAAAAAACAGCTTTTTCGTGTCATGCTGTAAATAAATAACTACTAATACCAAAAAATGAAGAATAATGAAGAAAATGAGAAGAATTTTAGTTGTTGGACTCCTTTTGTTAACGAGTGTTTATCTATATGCTGATAATTATTATATTGCCGGGGATGGAAATGACAACGCTTCGGGTACAAACCCCGACAGCCCCTGGAAAAGCATCAATAAATTAAATGAGCAAAAAATACGTCCCGGTGATACTGTCTTTTTTCGTTCCGGGGATCGTTTCGAGGGAACTATAAAAATTAAAAATTCTGGAAAAAAAGATAAACCCATCGTGTTTACAGCGTATGGAGATGGCCCTTCCCCGGTTCTTTCAGGTGCCTGTGCCTTGTCGGGTATTAACAGGGAAAAAGAAAATATATATTCATTAAAGACAACGGAACCTATACAACACCTGTTTCTTAATAATAATATACTCATGATTGCACGGCATCCTAATGCCGGTCATTTAATAATGGAAGGAGGGGATAAAGAATATGTTCTTGAGAATGAAATGCCTTTTAAAAAGGATGTTATGAAAGGTGCCAATATCCGTATCAGAACCGTAAATTGGCAGTATGAAACACGAAAGATTGATGATATAAAAGAAAATATTATTCATTTATCTTCTGAATTACATCACGCGGCAAAAAGTAACTGGGGATATTACATTGACAATAAAAAAGAATTTTTAGATGCTGATAACGAATGGTTTTATGATGCTGATAATAAAAAAGTTTATCTTTATTCAAAGAAGCCTGTAAATAATGATCATCAATACTACGGTTCTTATATTGATCATGGAGTCATTGTTGAAAAGGGTGTTGAGCATGTAACATTAAATAACCTTCATTTTACACGATACCTTAATACAGGAGTGAATTTGACTTCAAACAATCAATACATTCATATTGAAAACTGTAAATTTTCTCATATATACAAGATAGCCATCAACCTCAACTTGGGGAATAAACATATCATTGTAAAAAATAATGAAATATTTGATGTATATGGAAGAGGCGTTTCAGCACTGGAGGCCACGGGATGTGTTATAAAAAATAATACATTGAACAGGATCGGCTTAATTCCTGGTTATGGAATTGATGGTGTGAATGGAGGTGTTGGCATTATCTTTTCAAACAGAGAAATAAAAGGAAAAGAAAATAGGAATACCGGACATAACAATTTAATCAGTTATAACCGTATAGATAGTACGGGATATGTTTCCATTCGGATGGATGGATATAATAGTGTTTGTGAATATAATAATGTGAGTTATGCAGTATTGACCCTGAATGATGGAAGTATGATCTATTGCTGGGGGATAGATACCGCTTTTACATATCATAATATCATCAGGCATAATATTGCCCAATATGCTATAGGCAATACAGATGGTACTCCCAACGATCATAAAATGAACATTGGTATTTATATTGACAATAATGCCCACCATATTATAGTAGAAGACAATATTGTAAGAGGAGCTGGCAGCGGTATACATATTAATGCCGGTGCATATAAAAATAAAATAAATAACAATGTATTATATGGAAATAAAAAAGCATTGTCTTTTGCACAATGGGGCAATGGAAGGTTTTTAACTGTATGTGAAGATAATTACGCGACCAATAATATATTTTTTAATAATTACAATCTACATCATACTGTATCTATGAAGCATACATATAAACCCGAATTTGATCCGGGGCTTCTTGACAGCAATATATATGTTAGCCCCAATGAAAAATATCATATTAAAAAAGAAACAATGGAAGATGAATGCAAAGTCACCAGGAATTATACATTTAAAGCATGGCAGGAAAACAGTGATGATGATAAGGATTCTGAATTTATTGATTTAGATTTTAATACCAAAACAATGTTGCTGGTAAATGACGAATTGGAAGAAAAGACATTCTCCCTGGAAGACCATTTGGTATACACTACATTAAAAGGTGAAAAGATAGAAGGAAATGAAGTGACACTTCAGCCGTATAAAGGTAAAATATTGATATATAAACTAAAGAAGGAATAATTCAACCCGTTTATAGATCTAATAATTTTCCGGAATCACTTAGCTCGAGCAATTCTTTCGGATAAGGAGACAATAGGGTTTGCTGGAGAAGGTAATCGAGCCTGTCTCTTAATGCCCAAGTTTTAATAATCATAACCACGGAGGATAAAGGAATCCTTTCTTCTTTGTATAATATAATTGAATCAAGGAAAAATTGTTTTTCCCCGGGTGATAGCGTTTGTTTAAAAAAGCCGAACATATGTTCCAATACATTAATCATGGAAGAGCGTTTCGGGGGAGTTTTCATGCATCTGAGCAGGTGATATTTATATTCTTGATATACTTCACCCGTTGTTTTTTTCTCGTGATTGGCAGTTAATCGGCCTAATTTTCTCATTTCAGACTGATTATATGACATGAATAAAAATTTATTAGCAGCATGAAATTCAATCAGGTCTTTTATTTTGCCGTTCTTTTCTTTTTCCCTGAAGTCTGCCAATGTAAAAATTTTGGTCAGGAAATCATCCCTGATCTTATAATTCAATAAACGAGCTTCATCTTCCATTGGAAAATAGGGGAATAGCTCTTTTGCTTTTAATGCAAATAAACCATGTTTTTTTGTCCGATGCCGTGGGTCTTCATTCGATCCTTTACCTTCGTAGTAAACTCTTACCTTGCTGGGCCCGCAGGAAGGAGATTTATATTTTAATAAAAACCCGTCAATGTTTTCACGCGTGTTTAAAAATGAAGTTGAAAAATCTTGCATCTTTTGAGTATAATTCATATTCTCAGACGGTTGCGTTAAGTGCAATTGATTGTTTGTGAAGACAAGCCTGACAGGGTTCCTGGGAACTCCCAATCCAATTTCAACTTCCGGGCAAACAGGGATAAAATTCACATGGTTTATTAGTTTTTTTACAAGCTCATTGTATATCATCTGCCCATTATATCTACAATGGTCAAATTCTATGCATTTGCTGATGATAATATTTGGTTTTGGAAAGACAGGCCGGGATTGAAAATTATTATTTTTTGTCATGTTCTGTTAAGTATAAAGAATAATGTCATTGCATTATTGGAGAATAAAAAGGACAGGATATTTTTTGTATAAAAATATAAATTAAACAGGTAAAAGCAAAACAAAATGATAAACATTCATATCAGTAGATATGTTAAAATATTATGGTAATTTGGTTAAATTATTGTATCTTTACAGGTTAAGGGAAGGAATTTGTTGATGTTTCTTAAATTCTTTAAAACCAATATCCTGTTGTATTTTTATAATACTGCCTTTAAAGAAATAGAAATCAACTATTACTAACTAATTATTTAACTAACATATTAATTTAACAAACTAATTAAATTTATTTATTATGAAAAAACAACAACAAAAGAAATGGAAAGGCTTGTTGTTAAGCTCTTTATTTTTAATAACAGGCGTTTCTATCCATGCAGCAGATTTGCATGTTGGCTCAGGCCAAACGTATTCTACCATTCAGGCAGCTGTAAATGCAGCTGATTCTGGTGATGTGATTATTATCCATGCCGGCACCTACCGGGAACAAGTACGCGTCGGAACAGACGGGATAACAATTCAACCCAACGGGACAGATAGTGTGTCAATAAATGGTACAGAACCATTATTAAGTTGGACCGATAAAGGCAATGGTGTTTACAGCACCACGATGAACTGGGATATTTCAGAAGGTGATCAGACAAATCAAATTTTCGTGGATGGTGAAATGATACATTTTGCCCGGTGGCCGAACCAAACAAGTAATGATATCGTGATGAACCCTACTTTGGCTGAAATGGATGGAGTAGAAAGAATTGACTATAATACCGGGGAAATCACTGATTTTGACCTGGCCAATGAGAATTTAGCGCGATGGGAAGGGGCTGATATTTGGATTAACCTTTCAAATCCTGAATGTAAATGGGATGGACAAGGCTGGTCAGGCCCGATAAAAGATATTGTAGATGGTAAAATCAGAGCAAAGGCAGGTGGTGCCAACAGGTATAAAAGTTGTGGGAACTGGCATATCGGAAATGGGAGTCGGTATTTTCTTTTCAATCCTACTCCTTCGGCTGTAGCTGCTACAGGTGGTGTAGACTCTTTGCTTTCGAACGGTGAATGGTGGAAACACGGTGATAGCCTTTTTATCCGGATGCCTGATGGTGGAGCTCCTGCTTCAAGTTTAGGTGAAAGCAACCTGGTAGAGGCTAAAAAATATCCATTTGCTTTCAGGCCTTTAGTGGATAGTACATTCAGTAATATAACCATCAAGGATTTACACCTCTTTGCTACTTCTATTACAACGGATGATAAATATTTCAACAGATTATCTTTAGCAACTGCAAGCAACAATGTTTTTGATAATTTAGATGTTAAATATGTAACCCATAGTTACGATTGTTCCGGAGACTTTCAGATGCAGTGGAACGGACGTTCAGGGATTATTGTTTCGGGTACAAATAATGTATTGAAAAATAGTACAATTGTATATAGCAATGCATCCGGTGTTTCATTAATAGGAAAAGGAAACAAACTATTAAATAACTTTATCCATGATGTTAATTATCATGTTACGGAGTCGGGTGCTGTAAACTGTGGCCAACGAAAAGCAGTGTCTGTAGATCATATTATTGCTTATAATACAATTTATAATACACCTCATGCAGGCTTTAGTATGAGGACCATTAATGAAAGCAAACCGGATGTAACTCCGGGAAAAGCACGAATCCATCACAATATATTCCACGATTGCCTTTTCCGTGCTTATGATGCTGGGATCATTGACGGAGGAGGAGATAAAAACGGGTTACGGATAGACCATAATATTTTTTACAATGCACCAAAACATTTACAAATTGGAATCTACCTCGATTTTGGAGAAGAAATTGCTGGTGGCATTCGTGTTGGTGATATTGTGATAGATCATAATGTATTCTACAATATTGACCGGCCCGTACAATTGAATGCATGCAGTGTTTTAGAAGTTTTTAATAATACGGTAGTAGATGCAGGTGCCTTACATATTGGTGGGGTACATCTTCAGGATTCAGCAGTTTATGTACAGAATAACATTGGCATACCAGATGATTTTGGAGATGATGCCGTGTTAACAAACAATATTAGTGAGAATACAGCATTGGACAATAATTATTTTACCGATGCAGCCAATCACGATTATACATTAACTTCCAATGCTGTTGAAGCCATTGATAGCGGAGTCAATGTATCTCCTTACAATGGGTTGCTTAATGGCGCTCCGGATATTGGCGCCTATGAATACGGAAAAACTAAATGGACAGCAGGTGCTACTACCACACCTATCACTACATATGAGCTTAGCTTATCTGCAGATAATGGCGGGAAAGTATTTCCTGGCAACGGCCCCATCAGGGAAGGAGAGGTGTTTGCAGTAGCAGCCAAAGATGTATTAGGCTATACCTTTAGCCAGTGGACAGGTGAAATAACCGGTACAGATGATCATCAAGAGATCACCATGAATTCAGATATAACAGCACTTGCAGAATTTGGAGTTGTCCCGACCTTTACATTAAACACGGAAGCGACCAATGGCAATGTAAAAATAACGCCGGCAGGAGGAGAATACAACCAGGGTACTGCAGTAAAACTTGCCGCTACAGCTGCTTCAGAAGCATATTATTTCAGCGACTGGTCAGGTGACGTTACCGATTCTGCAAATCCAGTGACAGTTACTATGGATAATAA
>CAYPTK010000139.1:0-4449 GCA_964413555.1 uncultured Bacteroidales bacterium
TGGGGCAAGCGTAACGAAGCCTGCCCCGTAAGGAAGAATGACTGTACCGGGGTTAGCGGACATTATGGACAAACACTATTTAATGATATGTTTCCTGATCTTATTAATCATACTTTTAATTTCTTTGTATTGCTCTACTGTAATATTCACCTGCGCGTTACGTGTTGAAATATGTTTTTTTACAGTATCTATTCTTACATCCTTTTGATCTTCATAAAACAATTCGATATTATCGTAAATCTTCTTTAAAGATCTTAACATTATAAGGTAATGCATTACATGCGGATCACTTTGATACATGTTCAGTAATGTAATCATGCTGTTTAATGAATACTTTTGTCTTCCGATTTTCTGCAATACTTCATTATTGGTACTTTCATAAATATTCAATGAAATATACATGGCCTCGATCCAACCTCCCACGACAATTAATGCAGCAGTTGACTCCCTTCTGTTTTGATGCAGGTATGAATCTGCTATTTCAAACAACTCACATGTGATTTTAAAAAGAGAATCTTCACTCATTTGATAATTGCCAACATAGTCTATTCCCCTTGAAACATGTTCTTCCGGGATGCCCAGGCTTTTAGCCAAATCTCTTGTTGCCAGGGCATAATCTTTTACGCCTTTCGTCTGTTCATTCATATTTAAATACCCCATGTCAACACCTATAACACCAATATTTAATGATTTTTTTGTTGTTGTATTATAATTTGTTATGTTATCCAACGGGTTTATTAAATCAGGATTAAATTCATGATCTGATTTTTCAAATAAATAAACCATTTCACAAGGTAAAAACATGTTATATAACAATGATTTTGTTGATTGAAGAAATACTTCATCAGTCTCATCCATTGTTATTTCAATGCTGTCCGGTGATGTTTCATCTATTACTTCGCTTTGGTCGCCTGACCGGCATCCAAACATCAATATATTGATTAATAGTAGTATTAACCCTTTTGTTACAAGACGTATAGCCATATTCAATAAATTAAGTTGTAAATAAATTTAAAATCATTCAAAATTACAAGTTTCTTGTCAAAATAATAAATTTTTTTTTAATGAACTTATTTGTCTTATAATTTTATATAATTACCTTTGTTCAATAAATGACCAATAGTCAGTTCATGGGTGTTTTTGAACGAAAAATAAGAGAGAAAAAACTTCGGAAAGCTGCCATCATCGATGCTGCAGAAAAAATATTCTTTCCCCATGGTATAAAAAATACAACCATGGATCAAATTGCTGAAGAGGCTGAATTGAGCAAGGGCACTCTTTATCTCTATTTCAAAAATAAAGAAGACCTCCTTCTTGAAATTGCTGTAAAAGGCCTGGATAAACTTGGAGAACTGATGAACCAAGCTTTCGATGATAATAAAACCGGCCTGGAAAACGCGTACAACATGGGAAAAACATATCATCAATTCTCCATCCATTACAAAGATTATTATGAATCACTCGTGTATTTTGAATCCCAAACATTAGATAAAATATCTTCCAGGAAAATCAACAAAATAATCCGGACAAATTCTCCTCTTGCAATTATAAAAGATGTTTTGGACAAAGGAAAAGAGGATAAAACCATTCGTGATGATATTCCTTCCTACGAATTGGCCATTATCATGTGGACACAATTAACAGGTATTCTGCAATTTATACGATCACGAAAAAAAATCATGGAAGTATTCCAGTGCGATGAACAAGAGCTGATTGAAAATCATTTACTAATCATTAAAGACAGCATTGCATTAAAAAAATGAAACAACGTATTTCTATAAAACCATTATTCTTTTTTATTTTTATTTTCCCTGTATGCTTAAACAGTATCGCGCAACAGGATACCATTCTTGACAATTATATACATACAGGCCTGTCAAACAACCTGGCGTTAAAACAAAAAGAAGCCGATTACCAGGCAAGCCTGGAAAAACTTCAACAAGCAAAAGGATTATTTTTTCCGCACGTAACACTGAATGCAAGGTA
This sequence comes from uncultured Bacteroidales bacterium, assembly GCA_964413555.1. Classification (GTDB taxonomy): domain Bacteria; phylum Bacteroidota; class Bacteroidia; order Bacteroidales; family JBBRXJ01; genus CAYMKE01. Next base: position 1,987 of record CAYPTK010000139.1, read on the forward strand.
TACACGAGCACACGGGGGAAGAACCATAACATTTCCTGTAGGTGACCTCTTAAATCCTGTTTACCAAACACTGAATACCCTCACCATGTCGGACCAGTTTCCTATGATTGAAAACAGGGAATTTAATTTTTATCGTACCAAAGAGCAATACACGCGAATCAATGTAGTACAGCCGATTTTTAACCCCACCATTCATTTCAATAAAGAAATCAACGAAACACGAAGCGCCATAGCCAATATGAATGCTGAAACATATAAACGGCAATTGGTCGCTGAAATCAAAACCGCGTATTTTAATTACCTGTTGACAAATGATGTGCATTTGCTATTACTAAACACGAAACAATTACTGGAAAAAAATGTAAGGCTAACAAAATCTCTTCATGCTCAACATAAAATCACGGAAGACAAAATATTCCGGGCAAACGCTGAAGTCAGCAAGATTGAACAACAAATAGCCAGCATGGAAGGCCAAAACAAACAAGCAAAGGCATATTTTAATTTTTTGCTGAATAAAGGCCTCTCCGATTCAATCATAATCACCAATTCATACAAAAAAAACATGGCACTGCATGCCGATAGTTTAAGTGTTGCTAAACAACACGCGTTAAACGAACGTGAAGAAATCGCGCTTCTTCATCAAAACATTGCATTATCTAAACAATTCATTCAATTAAATAAATCAAACCGTTTCCCAACTCTTGCCTTTAATGCTGACTATGGCTTCCAGGGGGAAAATTATAATTTTTCATTTGACAATGACTTCATCATTGCCTCCATCGTTCTTCGCTGGAACCTGTTCAAAGGATTTCATAATAGTGCAAAAATCCAGGAAGCTAAAATCATGTTTGACAAAGCGGAATACAAAATGCAGGAAGTGCAACAAAGCATTCAACTGGAAGTGATCAATGCATACCACGAGCTGCATGCTGCCCAAAAATCAATCATCGCTTCACAAAAAGAGGTAAAAAGCACCAAACAGGCATTTAAGATCATTGAAAAAAAATATGCTGTTGGCAATGCTTCATTACTCGAATTTATTGATGCACGTACCACGATGACACGAAGCGAAATCGCGTTGATCCGTTCAACATATGATTTCTATTCAAAATATGCTGCATTTGAAAAAGCAGCTGCATTATACCCTGTTTCAAAGGATTAATTATACTTAACTAAACCATGACGAATAAATTTAAACACTCGAGTATTCATGCAAAGGGGAATATAGATGTAAAAAATATAAGGGAAATATGGGATATAGAGCGTATTGAAGATTTCTCTCTTAAACCATTTCCTCCCTCATGCCAGATCTATTGCCCATATAAACCTGGCAATATTTTGCCATAAATAACTAAATTACAAACAAATGGACACATATTTCAACATTTCAATAATAATCGGCTGCATCATTGGATTCGTATCATGTCAAAACAACCCCACGGATGACGCGTTGTCTGATAAAGTAACGGTGAAAACAGAAAAAGTGAAAAAAATCAACACCAGTTTTCCTGTCCATTCCTCCGGGAAACTGGCTTCACAAAGTGAAGTAAAGCTTAGTTTTAAAACCGGTGGGATTATTAAAAAAATATATGTAACCGAAGGCCAACAGGTAACGAAAGATGACTTACTTGCTCAACTTGATTTGACTGAAATACAAGCAAAACATAATAAAGCCCGGGCAATGCTCAATAAAACACAACGTGATTTCAAAAGAATTGAAGCATTATACCAGGATAGTGTTGCCACCCTTGAAAATTATCAGGATGCCAAAACCGCGTTGACTTCATCTAAAGCAGATATGCAAACAGCAGCATTTAACCTCAATCACTCGAAAATCATGGCGCCTGCAGATGGCAGGATTTTAAATATCATTGCAGAGTCAAATGAGTTAACTGCACCCGGGCACCCGGTTATACTATTCGGTTCTACAAATACCAACTGGATCGTTAAAACATCCATAACCGATAAAGATGCCACTAAACTGAGTATTCATGATTCATGCACCATACGATTTGATGCTTACCCTCAAAAAAAGATCTCTGGCCGGGTTACTTTAATTCCTTCTGCAACAGACCCCTATACCAGCACACTTGACGTTGAAGTAATGCTTAACCAACCTCCTCCATCTTTCATTTCAGGACTTATTGCCACCATTGATATTTATCCTTCAACAAATAAAGATTACTTAAAAATCCCGGTTGATGCAATGATTGAAGCAATTGGAAACACCGGGTTCGTTTATGAAGTGGTAGATCAAAAGCCTGTTAAACGAAAATTTTATATTGAAGACATCCGTGAGAAATATGTTTTCACAACAAAAGGGATTCGTGCAGATGCAGAAATCATCATATCAGGCGCTCATTATATTGACGAAAAAAAAGAAATCGAAATACATAAACGTACCGAAAAGTAAATGAAAACATCCTTCACAAAACTAGCAGTTGATCATTATCAGTTCACCAT
>CAYPTK010000139.1:4459-7605 GCA_964413555.1 uncultured Bacteroidales bacterium
TCATCATATTTTTCGATGCCCCGTACAGAAGACCCGCCAATCCAGGTTCCCGGTGCAAGCATCGTCGTCATTTATCCCGGAACAGACCCCGTTGATCTTGAAGAACTGGTGGCAGACCACATAGAAGAGGCCGTTAATGAACTGGAAGATATTAAACGTGTGAACACGACCATTAAAAACGGGATCGTGTCCATTGCCGTGGAATTTAATTTCGGGACAGACGCGGATGAGAAATTTGATGAAGTAGTACAACAAGTCGGTAATATTAAAAATCAACTGCCCAGTGACATATACAACATTGATATAAACCAGTGGAAAACCACGGATGTAAATATGCTGCAGCTTGCATTTGTTTCAGATAGTCTATCATATAGACAATTAGAAGAATATGCCGATCAGCTTAAAACAAATATTGAACGTGCCAGTGGAATCAAAAAAGTGCTTTTGTTTGCCATTCCGGATCAGGAGGTCAGGGTATCGCTGAACATTGAAAAAATGGTTCACATGAACATCTCTATCGATCAGGTATCCAAGGCAATACAAAGCAATAATGCCAATATTCCGGGCGGATCTTTAAACATCGGGAACAAAAGTTTTAGCATAAAAACCAGTGGTTCGTATCAAAACCTCGAAGAAATAAGAAATACAGTGGTCTCTTCATATCAAGGCAGGAACATCTATTTACACCACATAGCCGAAGTAGGGTTTGATTATGAAGACATTAATTATTACGCGCGTTATAATGGAAAAAGAGCCATTTATCTTACTGTTCAGCAAAAGGAAGGAAGAAATATATTCCATGTTTGGGATGGGATGCAAGAAATGATTGAAAGATATAAAAAAGAATTGCCCGAGGATGTTACACTGGAAACTGTATTCAATCAAACCGAAAGTGTAGACGACCGCATCAACGGTTTCATTGGTAACCTGGTACAGGGAATCGTCCTGGTTGGAATATTCATTTTCTTATCTCTCGGTTTTCGTGAATCCATCATGGTGATCATTGCCATCCCACTGTCTATCCTTATGGGGCTTGGCTTTATAGATTTTGCCGGGTTTGGGCTCCAACAAATTTCCATTGCTGGTTTGGTGATTGCACTTGGATTGCTTGTTGACAATTCCATCGTGATCGTGGAAAACATTGAACGGTTTATCCGTAATGGGCACACCCGGAAAGACGCTGCCATTAAAGCCACTTCTCAACTTGCATGGCCTATTGTAAGTGCTACTGTGACCACCCTGCTGGCATTCATCCCCATCATCATGATGCCTGACAAAGCCGGAATATTTATCAAAAGCCTGCCGGTAACGGTCATCTTTACACTACTCTCTTCATTGCTGATTGCACTTTCGCTTACCCCGTACCTGTCAAGTATTTTCTTAAAGAAGAACACGGGAACCCAACAGAAAAAAAATCTAAAATCACGGCTGCAATGGTTCATCTCCGGCCCTTACCGTAAAACATTATCCTATGCACTGAAAAACAGGGGAAAAACATTATTGATTGCAGTGGCCGGTTTCGGGATTTCATTGTTCATCTTTTTCAATTACGTTGGTGTCAGCTATTTTCCAAAATCAGAAAAGCCACAATTACTAATCCGCGTTACCACGCCGGGAAGCATGAATATAGACATGACCAATGCCGTGGCACGGGATGTAGAAAAAGTGCTGGATACCATAGATTTTATCACCCATTATGCTTCGAATGTGGGGAGGGGCAACCCCAGGATTTATTATAATATTTTTCCTCGAAAACATGATAAAAACTATGCTGAACTATTTATACATCTTAAAGAATATGATAAATGGAAGTTTGATGAATTGGTAAACCAACTGCGAAATTCATTTGACAGCTACCCGGGTGCAAAAATCAAGGTAAAGGTATTGGAACAAGGCCCGCCCATTAGCGCTCCACTTGAAATCATCATCTCGGGAAAAAACATTGATGTATTACGTGAGATAGCAGGTGATACTGAAACAATGATGGAAGAAACCAATGGAACGCTTAATATAACCAATGATTTAAGCAAAGAAGGAACGGATATATATGTAGACATCAACAAAGACAAAGCAAGCATGTTGGGCGTTCCGGTATCTGCAATTGACCAGGCGGTAAGAACCTGCATCAATGGATCTGATATATCAAAATACCGTGATCAAAAAGGAAACGAATATGATATCGTGTTGCGCCTTCCTTTTAAAGAGCGTATTAAGTTTCATGATTTTGACAAGATATACGTGAAATCATTATCCGGCCGGATGATCCCGCTCAGGCAACTGGCAAACATAACATTCAAAAAATCACCCGGCATTGTAACCCATTACAACATGGAACGAAGCGCCACCTTATTGGCAGATATACAGGACAATTATACACTGGATGAAGTAGTGGCAGTCCTCGATAAAAAATTAAAAAACTATACATGGCCCAATGGATATCATTATGAATTTGCAGGAGAAATTCAAAGCAGGAAGGAAACATTTGGAGGAATGCAAACCGCCTCGCTTATTGCATTGATCGCTATATTTGCCGTATTGGTATTGCAATTCCGTTCATTCAAACAGCCATTGATCATATTTACTGCCATTCCCCTGGCATTGATCGGGTCTGTATTTGCCTTATTGATCACCGGGTATGCCTTTTCATTTACTGCTTTCATCGGGTTAATCAGCCTCATTGGAATCGTGGTAAACAATTCCATCATTTTGGTTGATTATACCAACATGCTCATGAGCGAGGGGAAAGGACTTGTGCCGTCTATCAAAGAAGCAGCAGAAACACGGTTTACCCCGATCATCCTCACCACGTTAACAACCATCGGGGGGTTGTTGCCATTAACATTGCAAGGCGGCAGTTTATGGGCTCCATTAGGGTGGACAATCATTGGCGGCCTCCTTGTTTCTACTATGCTTACCTTGTTTATCGTGCCGGTGCTGTATCATGTGTTTAATAAGAATTAATTACCACGATGAACGTCGATTCAGAATTTTCGAATTGCTTTAGAAGTATCTTGGTTTTTTCTGAAAAATAAACATGTGAAATGTCCATTCAGAAATCATTCCCTGGTGGGTGATTACTTTAGCACGAGAAACTAGTGTCATGTCACACCTGAGATGACGGTTAAGTTGAAGGAATTATTTGAATT
>CAYPTK010000140.1:0-7598 GCA_964413555.1 uncultured Bacteroidales bacterium
TTATTAATACTTATTTTGATCCTCCACTCTACACGATTCTTATACATTCAGGCCAATGGCCACCAAAACATGCCTCCCTCTGAAGTAAATGAAATATTAATTGAACGTATGGACAGTCTTGCCTGTTTATGGTACATGAAACAAGCCGAGTGTTTCAGGACACCAACAGATACAATGCAAATAAATGATTCTGTTATTGCCCAATTTCCTGATTCGGTATATATTTCACGCTTAAGAAGCCTGGATTTAACCATGAATATAACCTATAATAAAATAGTGAGAAACTTCATCCATGTTTATACAGAAAAAAAACTGGATAAATTCAAAATCATGTTAGGCCTTCAAGACTATTATTTCCCTTTATTTGAAGAGATATTGGATGCCAACCAGATGCCATTGGAATTAAAATATTTACCTGTCGTTGAATCAGCATTAAATCCAAATGCAGTATCAAGGGCAGGTGCAACCGGGTTATGGCAATTCATGTATGGCACGGGAAAACTATACGATTTAACAATTAATTCAGTCATTGATGAACGCCGTGACCCTCTGTTAGCAAGCTACGCGGGAGTAGAATATTTAAAAGACCTGTATGACATATATCATGACTGGGTGCTTGTAATTGCCGCTTACAATTGTGGCCCTGGAAATGTAAACAAAGCCATAAGACGCTCTGGCGGCAGAACAAATTACTGGGATATTTATTATTATCTCCCCAGGGAAACCCGTGGATATGTCCCGGCATTCATTGCCGTTACTTATGCTATGAATTTTTATAAAGAACACAATATCTCTCCTGTCATGGTAGAAATGCCCAAAATCACGGATACAATCCATATTCATAAACCATTGCATTTAGAACAGGTAGCACAAGTGATGAATATACCACTGAAAACGATCAAACAAATAAACCCTCAATACCGACGGGATATAATCCCGGGCGGAGAAAAAAGCTGGCCACTGAGGCTTCCTACACGACATATCGGACAATTTATTGAACTGGCTGATTCGATATATAATTATAATGACTCGGTCTATTTTACTGATTTCGCGTTAAGGGAACCCAAAACGTACTCGAGGTCTTATCAACGGCATACACCTCCCCCGGGCAATTACACGAAGGTTTATTATACCGTTAAAAGCGGTGATAATTTAGGTTTTATTGCAGAATGGTATGATGTAACAGCCTCCAAAATAAGATATTGGAACAATATCAGGGGCAATTTAATCCGCCAGGGAGAAAAAATCCTGATTTATGTCCCGGGCAATAAATCAGATCATTATAAAAAAATCAATAGCATGAGCTTTGCTCAAAAACAAAGGCTTACAGGACAACCTGTAAAAACGAATCCAACAAAAACCATTGAACGTGAAGATGGGTATGTATACTACAAAGTACAACAAGGAGATACCATTTGGGATATAGCAAAAAAATTTCCCGGGGTAAGTAATACAGATATATTAAAACTCAATAATATAAATAACGGGAAAAACCTGAAACCCGGTCAGCTTATTAAAATTAAAAAGAAAGGGTAAACCGTGTATGATAATCTAATATACAATAAATTCAAAAGGGACAACAACAAGTTCTGCATATCCTTCTCCACCATCCAGCATTTCCTCATCATTTTTCTTGTAATGCCATTTTATCAACACGTCATTTCCCGAGTGATGAATGCTTTCAAGCCGGGTCAGGATATCAAGTATTGATTTAGCCGAAGCTGTATTAAAATAATCCATTTTAAAATTAAACACGGTTGTTGGATTAGGTTGTCTTACATATTCATCAATCCATTCTAATATAGGATCATACACGGAAAGTATGTTTTCAGGATATGAATCACCGGTTAACCAAAATGACTCATTTTCTTTATCCAGCAACACACCAGGACTATCTTCTGTTTCTTTTATATTATATACCTGCATTCGTCGTTAATTTTTTAAAAAAATTATCAAAACAATCATTTAGAAGAGTAAACTCCTTTTTTTTATATCTTAGCACGATTGGTTTATTTTGATTCAAATATAAAATATTTTCATGAAGCCATTTAAAACATTTATATTTTTTTTATTAATTCTATTTTTAATTTTTGGGTTATCCTTTGTATTTCCTGACAAAGGGATAAAAATTTCTGAAAATATAAGATGGGACTTCATTGACATAAACCAGATCATCTCCCTCGAACCAAAACCTGAATACAAAGATATTTCAGGTATTATTGACAGCACTTCCATCAGCGCCGTGAGAAACGAGATGAAATTATCGTGGGAAGATTTTCTGGCTAACACCCCTGTAAACAACAATGCATATTTTTTACATGTTTCCGAACCAACAGATACGATGATCCGGGAATTTAAAACAGACAGCATTAAACACGTGCTGCATCCTCTTGATTTTCCTGATAATGATCATTCCATATTACATCCTTTTTTCCGTTCTTTAACAAAAACCAAGAGAAGTAACAACTTAATGAGGATACTTCATTTTGGTGATTCTCAAATTGAAGGAGACAGGGTGTCATCATATATCAGAAATGAATTACAAAAACGCTTTGGAGGATCTGGAGTCGGATTAATCCCTGTCAGGCAAATATATTTAAAAAACATCTCATTAGATATGAATTTATCTGATAATTGGAGAAATTATACCATCAAACAAAAATCAAAACTACCCCCGGGATATAGAAAATTCGGTTTATTGTTTAATTTTTCCAGATTCAATGACCCCTTGGCAAATCAGGATAAAATTTACAAAGCCAGGATATACATTCAAAGGCCTTCCTATTCATATATTCGGGCAAGAAAATACAAAAAATTCAGGTTGTTTTACAGCGGGAACACAAAACCATGTATCGCTCAAATGAAAGTGCAGGACAAATCACTTGATGCTGAAATACTCGAACCGTCAAATCAGCTCCGGGTATTAACCTGGCATTTTCAAAACCCTCCGCAACATTTTGAATTAACTTTTGACGGGCAAGACAGTCCCAATATCTATGGTGTAGCTTTGGATAACACGTCTGGTATCGCGCTGGATAACATACCGATGAGGGGAAGTAGTGGATTAGAATTCACGAGAACCAATTATTCTTTTTTCAAATCAATGTATCAACAATTGAATGTAAAACTCGTACTCTTACAATTCGGTGTTAATGTAGTTCCCTATATCAAAGAAGATTACAAACAATATGAAAAACAATTGTACCGTCAATTGATGTACCTGAAACGAGTGAGCAATAACACGCCAATCATTTTATTAGGAGTATCTGACATGTCACGAAAGCTCTTCGGGTATTATGTCTCATACCCGAATATTGAAAAAATAAGAGATGCACAAAAAAATGCAGCATTCAAAGCAGGATGTGCTTTTTGGGATGTTTATAAAGCAATGGGTGGAGAGAACTCGATGCCCAGCTGGGTATTTGCTGATCCCCCACTGGCAGAAAAAGACTTCACGCATTTTAGTTACAAGGGTTCCAAAGTCATTGCTGAAATGTTTACCAATGCATTGTTAAAAGAATATGATATATACATGCACAACAGGTAAGTGTCCCCGAAACCACGTGTAGAATTTATTCATCACGCCTGCTAACCCCGATACAGTCATTCTTACTTACGGGGCAGGCTTTGTTATACCTGTCCCAAAATTGCTTATTGATTCATTAGCAATTCTTCAATAACCTTCGGGAAAAAATCATATTCAAGTTGATGTACCTTTTTAGCTATGGTTTCTGGTGTATCTGTTTTATCTATAGAACATTTTTTTTGCAAGATATGTTCTCCCATATCATACTCTTCATTTATATAATGAATGGTAATCCCGGATTCGGTTTCATTATTTTCCCAAACGCGTTCATGCACTCTCGCGCCATACATACCCTTTCCCCCGTATTTAGGCAAAAGAGCAGGATGGATATTCACGACGCGGTCTTCAAATGCATTGATAACAGGAACAGGAAACAACCATAAAAAACCAGCCAACACGATCATATCGATCTTATTCATTAAAAGTAAATCCAAAATATAATCTGTCTCATAAAACATTTGCCTGTTAAAATAAACAACAGGGACATGATGTTTATTCATTCGATCAATAACCTGTATTTTTTTCTTGTTAACAAATGCCACGTGTACATTTATATGTTCATGGCCTGAAAAATAATTTACGATATTTTCAGCATTTGTTCCGGATCCAGATGCAAAAATTGCTATTCTCTTCATTTACAAAAAAATTTTCACTTGAATAAATTAAAAATAACACGACAAAATTAAATATTATTTATCATTTTTTATAAATAGCAAAATGTTTAAAAAAAAGAAAAATGTTCCAAGCACAAGAAAAAAACCACAAACAACTATAAATCACGAATTTAAAGAGCCACAAAAAACATGAAAAGGAAAAAAAGCATGCAAAACCGGATAATATTTGAATAAAAAATAAAATTTTTATTTGTTATTTTGACAGAAATACATTTCTTTGCAAAATATTTTTTTAAAACAATTTTATAAAAACTAAAAATTAAAACTATGGCTGACATTGCATCAAGAGTAAAATCGATCATTGTTGATAAATTAGGAGTAGATAAAAATGAAGTAACTCCCGAAGCAAGTTTCACTAATGATCTGGGTGCAGACTCCCTGGATACGGTTGAATTAATCATGGAATTTGAAAAAGAATTCAATATTGGTATTCCTGATGACCAGGCAGAAAACATTGGCACAGTTGGTGAAGCAATTAAATATATTGAAGATAATACCAAATAATTATTTAACCAAACGCCAAACGAATTAAATTCATGGAATCACGAAGGGTAGTTGTCACTGGTCTCGGGGCACTCACGCCAATAGGGAACACTGTAAAAGAATACTGGGAAAGCCTGGTTAATGGAGTTAGTGGCTCCGAACTAATTACCCGTTTTGATGCCAGTAATTTCAAGACGAAATTTGCCTGCGAAATAAAAAATTACAAGCCTGAAAATCATTTTGATCGTAAGGAAATACGAAAACTGGATTTATTTTCTCAATACGCGCTTATAGCTGCAGAGGAAGCATTAAAAGACTCGGGGCTGGATATCGAGAAAGAAAATCCTGACAGGATCGGGGTCATTTGGGGTTCTGGAATTGGTGGCATCAATACTTTTTTACAAGAGGTTAAAAATTTTTATAGCGGTGACGGAACACCACGCTTTAGTCCATTCTTCATTCCGCGCATGATCTCAGACATTGCGTCTGGCCTTATTTCAATTAAATATGGCTTCAAAGGGCCCAATTATGCTACTGTTTCAGCTTGTGCTACATCCTCTCATTCTATCATTGACGGGCTTACTCACCTGAGAAACGGGAAGGCCGATGTATTTGTAATTGGCGGATCAGAAGCAGCCATTAATGAAGCAGGATTTGGTGGATTCAATTCGGCTAAAGCAATATCTACAAACAATGAAGAATACAAAACCGCGTCCCGTCCTTTTGACAAAACCAGGGACGGTTTTGTAATGGGAGAAGGTGCAGGTGCGTTGATTCTTGAAACTTACGATCATGCTGTCAAACGTGGTGCCCCCATTTATGCCGAGTTAGCAGGTGGCGGTATGAGTGCTGATGCTTATCATCTCACTGCTCCGGATCCAGAGGGCAGAGGTGCAAAAAAAGTCATGGAATATGCACTGGAAGATGCAGGGCTTAATACTAATGACGTAAAATACATTAACCTGCATGGTACTGCAACACCACTTGGAGACATCGTCGAAACAGTCGCGTGTAAAAATGTTTTTCAAGATGGTATTTATGATATCAATTTAAGTTCTACAAAATCAATGACAGGACATTTATTAGGTGCAGCCGGGGCAATAGAAGCAATTGCTACCATTTTGTCCATAAAAAATAACTTGGTCCCGCCTACTATCAATGTTAAAGAACGCGATCCGGAAATAGATGACAAACTTCAATTAACTTACGATAAAGCTGTAGAACGTGAAGTTGATATTGCCATGAGCAATACTTTTGGATTTGGAGGTCATAATGCATCCGTGATTTTCAGAAGAGTGGAATAATATATTGATCCGTTTTTTCAATATAAACTTTTATGTCCCTAACATTAGATCGTCAATTAAAAAAAACATTAAAAACAAGTATAAAAGGGGTTATTGGATATGCTCCCCGGAAACTTAAATATTACTACAAAGCATGCGTTCATAAATCAACCTACCACGAATTAGACGGAAGGAGAATCTACAATGAACGACTTGAATTTCTTGGTGATTCTATTTTAGATGCCGTGATCGCTGAATATCTCTTTACAAAACTTCCTGGTAAAAATGAAGGAGTATTAAGTAAACTGAGATCAAAAATCGTATGCCGTGAAAATCTTAATAAAATAGCAATTGATAAGGGGCTTGATCAATTAATGTTTTATAAAGTGAATAACAATTCACACGTTAACCTGTATGGAAATGCTTTAGAAGCACTCATTGGAGCCATATACCTGGATAAAGGATTTAAAAAGGCTCGTAAATTCGTGATTAAACACGTTCTCCTGCCCCATCATAATATTGAAAACATGTTATCTGATGACACGGATTATAAAAGTCAACTCATTGAATGGGGCCAAAAAAACAATACAGAAGTGGTTTTCAAAAGCATTGAAAAAGAAAAAAATCAATTCAATGAAATAACATTTAACTCGAAAGTTTATATAGAAGAACAATTAAGGGGAGAAGGAGAAGGAAAATCTAAAAAAGAAGCTGAACAAAATGCAGCCAGGCAGGTTATTTGCAAAATGGAAAAAATGAATCCAGTTAAATAAATCTTTATTAATCTTGCATGTCAAAAATTATTATATTAGATTTGACATTTTAAGGTGTTTCATTTAATTCTAAATCATAATCCATTGAAAAGAAGAGATTTTATCAAGTATTCTTCAATGGGTACCATGCTGGTATCCACGAGTGGTCTGTACTTTTTAACCAATAAGTCAACAAACCAATCGCTAAAAGATTCGGGAGCAGAATGCATTCATCCTGAAAAAGAAATTCCTGTTATCCAGGATGTTGATGCTTTAATTCTCGGTGGCGGGGCCGGTGCAATCGCGGCGGCTGTTGAAATAGCCAACTCCGGAGCCAAACCTTTTGTCGTAACTCGTAAACCCTATCTCGGGGAAGATATATGCGGTACGTACAATTTATGGTCTGAAAACACTCCCAATACGCCTTTAGCCAAACAACTTTTTAACACTAAAAAACCGCCACACCCTTTTAACATTAAAAAGATACTTGACAAAACATTGATAGATCATCATATTAATTTTCTTTATAATTCGTATATCAGTAATATACTTGTTGATGAGTCCAATAATATTGCCGGGGCGGTTATTATAAATCGCACGGGAGAGCAGGCCATCCGCTCGAAAGTCATCATTGATGCCACACCAAGAGCAACAGCAGCAAGAATGACAGGAGCCAAAACCGCTCCATTTTTTAAAGGAAAATATAAATTTCATTTTATCACTACCGGGAACAAGGCTTTAAAAAAGGATGGAGTTGAAGTAGAAGAACTAACTCCGGGCATGTCTGTTATTGAAGACCCAAACCTTCCTCCAAGAGAAT
>CAYPTK010000141.1:0-7543 GCA_964413555.1 uncultured Bacteroidales bacterium
GCTGATAGTAAAGGAAATATAGCCATTGCATGGGACACGTACAAAAAAGGCGATTATGATGTGTATTATGCAATACTTGACCCTACAGGAAAAATCACAAACGAAAGCCATGTGGCAGCATCATTGGATTTCGAAGCCAGGCCCAGCATCGTGTTCGACCACGAAGACAGGTTGTGGGTTGCATATGAATTGGCCGGGATAAATTGGGGGAAAGACAATGGCTCCCCGTTTTTCATTGAAAAAAATAAAGAAACAGAAGGGCTCTACGAAACACGGTCAATACGTGTCACGTGCATTGATGACGGTTCTTTTTATAACCCAAAAGTTACAGCAGATGAAGTAATCCCTAAAGAAACCCGGCATACCTTCTTTTACAACAAAGGAGCCAAACCTGAATTATATGAAATTGCCAACACACCTAACCATTACTTAAACTACCCGGTGCTTTTTAAAGATGAAGATAACAAAATTGGGCTGGTGTATAAAAAAAGCCCTGATCTCAAAAAAGGGGTATCAGGAACCACCCAATATTGGAGCTACCTCATGTCATTTGACGGCAAAAGCTGGAGTAACCCGGCTTTGATTTACGGTTCATTTAGCCAGATGCATGAAAAACCGGTTATAACTGTTGCTCCCGGAAATACAATTAAAATTGTTCATGCTTCAGACCGTCAAAAAAATTGTACTGCTGATGACCCGTTCCAGTTTTGCCAAAACATCTGGATATCTTATCCTGAATTCACAGGCAAAACCTATGATTATGAATTAACCAAAACAGATGCTCCTCAAATAGCTGAAAAACAAGAATCTGCCAAGAAGGAAGAAGAAGACCTCAAGATCCTTCAAACATATCGCACCACTGCGAATGGCAAAACATACAGGATATTAAGCGGGGATTCGCACCGGCACTCATCCTTTTCGGGCGATGGTGGAGGCGACAGCCAGGTTGAAGATTCTTACAGGTATGCCCTGGATGCTGCTTCGTTGGCCTGGTTCAATAATGGAGACCATGATAATGGATACAATGAGTATTATTGGAACATCATCCAAAAATACACGGACATTTTCCATGTAACAAATTACCATACCTCGCTTTTTGGATACGAACGCAGTTGCGGGTATCCCGACGGGCACCGGAACGTTATATTTGCACAACGGGGTATCAGGATGCTTCCCCGGGTTAAGTGGGATAAATCCAAACATACCCATACGTCTCCGGATGTTGAACTGCTCTATGATTACCTGAATCAATTTGGCGGTATCTGTGTTTCCCATACTTCAGCAACTACCACGGCCGGAACAGACTGGAGATCATTAGACACCCATCATGAACCTGTAAATGAAATTTATCAGGGCGAACGCATGAGTGCCGAGTGTCCATCCTGTCCTCGTTTCGATTCCACGATTCCATACCATCCTGTAAATGAAAAAGGATTTTACCGGAACCCTCTGGAAGACGGCCATCACCTGGGCATCATTGCAAGCTCTGATCACAGATCTACTCATGTATCATATGCCATGGTGTATGCAGAAGAATTTACCCGCGACGGCATTATGGAAGGCCTAAAAAGCCGGCGTACTTATGGTGCAACAGATAACATCGTGTTGGACGTGAAAATGGACGGCCACATGATGGGTGAAGTCATTAACACCAATAACAGGACACTTGACATCCATGTTATTGGAACGGGTAAAATCAAAGAAATCGTGGTGGTAAAAGACAACAAAGAATTCAAGGTTAACCATCCCGGCAAACAAGAAGTAACAGTACAATGGAAAGACAAACAAAAGAGTGATGATGAAAGCTATTATTATGTCCGCATCATGCAGGAAGATGGGGAATTAGCCTGGTCGTCACCAATTTGGGTAACGAAATAAACAAAGATAAAGGGAGCCAAAAATAGCGTATGCAAGTTATCGGCTCCCTTTATCCCTTACTACTATCCCTGATTTTTCACCGCGTTAAACAATGCTTCCAAATTGCCCGGCGCAATATCGGGTAAAACAGCTTCATGGCTGGGTGATATAATCAACCCGGTCGGGAAAATCTCTTTTAATTCCATCACCTTCCGGTAAACATCATCTGCCGAGCCGTTTACCAATAATTCCTGGGCATCCACTCCTCCGCAAAATGACACGTTATCTCCAAAATGCTCTTTAAGCTTCCGGGGCTCCATATCTTTTGCCAGTGCCTGTATTGGATGAATACAATCTATGCCAATAGAAACGAGGTCGTCAATCACGGGAAAAATTGACCCACAGGAATGGTGGATCACGGTAAGGCCATAACTCTTTGCCTGGTCAACCAGCTGTTTTGTGCCGGTAAACACGAACTGCCGAAGCAGGTCAGGCTCTACCAACATACTTGTTTGTGTGCCGAAATCATTTCCTATCAGAACCGCATCGAGATAGCCATTTGTTGCTTCATAAAATATCTCGTTGGCTTTTAAATAAAAATCCACGATGCGATTGATCACTGCTTCAAACATGTCGGGATTGATGAGCATTTTCATTAGTGCTGTTTCCATCCCGAAGGCCGAGCAGGTGTCCTGGAAATGAGCCGACCACATCATGCCCATCCTGATCTTGTCAGATGGTAACCTTTTAACCCGTGCCAGGGATTCTTCACGTGGCAGGTATTTCGCCGGATCGGGCCAGTCAAATTTTTCAATATCATCGGGTGATTCATAATTTTCAAAAAAGCCGGGGGCTGTTAATGTTCTTTCGTCATTACTTCCATCATGACATTTTTTAGCAAAATTAAACGCTCCTGCAATATGATATGCAGGAGGAAGATTAAACGGAACATCCACTGCCCAAATATCATCATCAATATATTGCTTGAAGGCCTCTAAAGTAGGTGCATTAAAATGCTTTAAAATACCCGGCACTGCATTTTCCTCCGGCATCCCCAGCCAGCTTGCCGGAAAATCTGTTTGTTCCCTGTTCAGGGTCGCGAAAAATCGTTCTCTTGAATCCATCATATTTAATAAATAAGTTATTATTCTTTACAAATTTATGTTAAAATCCGAATAATGAAGTAAATTTTTTCCGTTAAATAATAGCACAAATCCGTTATTGTTTCATAAAATTTAATATCTTTATGTTGGATTATACACTGTCAATCATGCTTCAATTACTTCAATCATTACAATTTCGCTTGTTATTTACCGAGCATTGCACCGTGGGAACAGAATGGGATTATAAAAACGTGTTAAGCCCTTTTTCACGAATATTGATCGTGACAAGTGGAGACGGGTATGTATGGCATCATAAGCAAAAATTTCATTTAACTCCCGGAACCATGCATCTCATCCCAAGCTACACGTTAAGCCATTACAAAACATTCCATTCGCTGGAATCCATCTATATTTTATTCACTGTACAAACAGGAGAAGGCATGAGCATTTATCAATTCTTAAATCCGGACTTTCATATTCAGGCGAAAGGCCATGACATTGATCAGGCCATGCACATGGTATCATTGAACCCGGGCCGGCAGCTCCGGGATTATGACCCACAGAAATATGATAATAAAGCCACGCTGCATAGTTTTAATGATCAGAACACCATTTCTGACATACCGGCATTCATCGAAACACAAGGGATTATTCAGCAATTTTTTGCCCGGTTCATGACCAATACATCCCCGCGCCCTACTGAAAAAATTGAAACATTCCAACGCCTGTTTAAAAGCATTCAATACATCACTGAACATCTTGATAAACCAATTCGTGTAAAAGACCTGGCAGACATGAGCTACTATTCTACTGACCATTACTCGAAAATATTCCTGGACATCATGGGGTTGAGGCCCGTCGAATACATAAACCGCAAACGGATCGAAAAAGCCGAATTGCTTTTACTTACCACACCCGAAAATATTGAAACTATTTCCGCGACGTGTGGAATTCCCAATACTTCTTATTTTCAACGGCTCTTTAAAAAATATAAACACGTGACCCCGGCAAAATACAGGAAAGAACAATATTTAGTATGATTATAAAAAAGAAAGAAAGGTATAAACCATAAAACTTTAATAGAATTACGCTTAAAAAATTAAAATATAAACAATGAACCGAGCCATGACTAATTCTTTGACATGCTCACCGGATGATTATTTCATTTTCATTAAGTGATAGTCAATAAATTACAAGATCATGGCGAGCTCCCCCGCTGATAGCGGGGCAAGCTATATGACCATTAAACTAAGCGGAGCGTTCTCATGAACGAAGTGAATAAAATCAAAAAATAAAACATATGAAAACTACGCGCATCATTTCAGGAATTTTTATCATTCTTATCATTGCCTCCTGTTCAACAGGAACGAAGGAACATGAAAAATACATCAGGTATGTTGATCCTTTTATTGGTACAACACAAACACACATGAAAGAAAAGTTTAAAGACCTGCCCGGGAGCCATTTTACAGCGGCCAATGTATTTCCCGGTGCTAAAGTTCCCTGGGGCATGACATCCATTAATCCCCGGAACACGCTCTCTCATAGCATGGTAGGATACCGTTACAATGAAGAATATATTCACGGGTTTAGCCAACTTATGCTAAGTGGTGTAGGGTGTGCAGATTGGGGCAATATACTGGTGACGCCGGTATCCGGGAAAATAATCACACGTGCCAATGAAAGAATATCTGCATATACAGATGAACAGGCGAGTCCGGGTTACTATTCTGTTTTCCTCACCAAAGACAGTATTTTAACCGAGGTTACAGCAACACGAAGAACAACACTGAGTAAGTACACGTTTACAAAATCAATGGACAGCCTGAACATCATTTTTGATTTATACCAGGCAATCGGTTATTCCGAAGATTCGTATGCACATGTTAAAAACAACAATGAAATAGAAGGCTGGAATATGGTGGGCCGTTTTTGTGGTAACCCTAAAAGACAAAAGCTTTATTTTGTAGCCATGCTTGACACCCCTTCCGAAGCAGCTGGTGTGTATAAAGATAGTATGATATATGATGGAGCAGATACGATTGGAGGAGCAAAAACCGGCGCTTTTTTTACCTATGATGTCAAAAAGGGCAGTGAACTCATGTTAAAAATAGGGTTGTCTTTCGTGAGCATAGAAAACGCGAGGGAAAACCTGGATACAGAGCAACCGGGATGGGACTTTGACCGGGTACAAAAAAATGCTGAACAAGCCTGGGAAGAACAGTTATCAAAGATAAAGGTATATGGTGGCACCGAAGACCAGAAAAAAATCTTTTATACTGCCTTGTACAGGGCACTTTTTCATCCCAATGTATTCAATGATGTTAATGGTGAATACCTGACAATGGAACATCAGGAAGTTAAAAAACTCCCGGAAAACCGGGAAAACCAGTACACCGTGTTTTCTCTTTGGGATACTTACAGGAATCTTCATTCATTGCTTGCCCTCGTTTACCCCGAAATTCAATCAGAAATAGTAAAAACCATGCTGGACATGTATGATGAAAGTGGATTTTTGCCAAAATGGGAACTTGCAGCCAAAGAAACCCACGTGATGGTTGGCGACCCGGGGAGTATTGTTATAGCCGACAGTTATATGAAAAATATTCGTGATTATGATACCCAAAAAGCATACGAGGCTGTCAAAAAAATGGCCACGTGTACAGACAGCAATCACATCCGGGAAGGCATAAAGCAATATATGGAATATGGATATATCCCGGATGATTTAAAAGGGAAATTCGATCCTCATGATGATACAACAAACTGGCCGCTCTGGGGGTCGGTTTCAACATCACTGGAGTATTACCTGGCGGATTACGGGGTCGCGCGAATGGCCAAATCATTGGGTTATAATGAAGATTATGATTATTTCTATAATCGAAGTTTAGGGTACAAAAAACTCTATAACCCGGGAACAGGCTTTTTGCAGGCAAGGTATTCGGATGGTACATGGTATAAGCCCTTTGACCCTTATGATTATTTGAGTGAAGTCCCGGGAGCCAGCTGGCCATGTGGGGGCCGCGGATACGTGGAGGGCAATGCCTGGCATTACCTGTTTTTTGTCCCGCATGACATCGTGGGATACAGCAAGCTAATGGGCAAACATAAATTTCTTGACACATTGCAATTTGTCTTTGAAGGATACCGTACATTTGAACTGGTGAATGAACCTGACATTGCCTACCCGTATCTCTTTTCATACTTTGAAGGAGAGGAATGGCGCACCCAAAAACAAGCCCGCGAAGCATTGGAAATGCACTTCAGGAATAGCCCCGATGGCTGGCCTGGCAATGACGACTGCGGGACGCTTTCTGCATGGTATATTTTTACAGCAATGGGATTTTATCCTGCTTGCCCGGGAACGAATGAATACAGGATAGGAAGCCCGATTTTTGATAAGGTGGTTATAGAACTCAACCCGGAGTATTATGACGGCGATCAATTTATTATAGAAGCGGAAAACAATAGCTCCTCCAATATGTATATCCGGGAAGTGTCTGTCAATGATCAACAAATTAAACCCCAACGCGTTTTACATGAAGAAATAACTGGTGGAGGCCATATGAAGTTTGTAATGGACAGTATACCTGTTAAATGAGGTTGTGTTTTATAAATTGCCATTAAACCCAAAATATGCATTAGAAAATCTATTACACATTAAAACTACTTCAAAACAAGGCATTGCATTTAGGGGGCTTCTAATAATTCCTTTCTTTCAAAAAACAAATAGAATAAATAAGATGCAAGGCATAAATTTTTCATAATAGCCAAAGCTATATTGAAAAATTTTAACGAAGCAGATTATTTAATCTATTTGGGTTCAATGACTATTACAAGCCAAAATCCGTGGATTGCTTCACTGTGCTTTAAGATTTTCCTGCCCGTACTGGAAAATATCATGGCTGATTTAATTCAAAACTATATTGATAGTCAATGATTTTTCTTTCGTCCTTATTGTCAATCCATGCTTTCTCTTTATGGCTTATTTCTATCATTTCCTTTGTCGATGTTTCTTTAAACCGGTTTGCTACATACTCTAAAACTGCATGCTCAGATTCCGTTAATATATCTGAGTTGAAGTCTCTCCCGGGGAAAGGCAAGAATTGTGATCCAGTGTCGCCATTTTCGAAATCCATATAGTTAATTTGGATCACTTGTTTGTTTGAAAGATATTCAAATAAACTGTCAAAATTGTTTGGCACTGGCCCCATGGGAATTGCTCTGTATCTAATACCACTAATAGAGTAACCTGTTTGTTTAAAAGATAAAAAGTCAGCGTAAAACAATAGTTTGTTTAATTTAGTTTTCCATGGGTTAAGTTTATCAGCAAAATAGAAAACTATTTCTTTTATTTTATCCATATTAGGCATCCTGTAACCATTTTCACTATCAATGGAATAGCCACTAAACAGATATTGTTCCACCCACCTGTCAGCCTTGTTCTTCTTGCAGGTTTCCAAAATATTTTCAATTTTATTTTCTGTCCTTTGTCTAAGTTTTTCATCAACTGTCCCACAAAGACCTAATAACTTTTTAAACTCATGAGGATCATCTGCAAGTTGTATTAATCGTGCATTAGA
>CAYPTK010000142.1:0-7517 GCA_964413555.1 uncultured Bacteroidales bacterium
TCGTACGGATCTGTGGGGGAGCGGTAAAGTAATGAGCCGCTCTACCCGGACACTATGTAGTATATTCAGCATTAAACCTTACATAATCCAAAGTCAAATCCGAGCCCCATCCTTTAGCATGATGATTCCCGTCATGTAAATCAAGTTTAATGAAAATCTCATCTTTTTCCAGTGATTTCTTCACTTCTGCAGTATGTTTATTTACAGCACGGCCTTTTTCCATTAACAGGTAATCATTCAGATACAAATCTGTATTGCATACATTAAAAGGGACATGAGCCCTTCCTGCAGCAGCAATGATGCGTCCCCAGTTGGGGTCTTTCCCGAAAAGCGCTGTCTTAACCAGGGATGAATCAGAGATCGTACGGATAATCGCGCGTGCATCTGATTCATCGGGAGCATTCACGATTTCATACTCGATAAATTTAGAAACCCCTTCACCATCTTTTACAATTTTTTTTGCCAGGTCTGTACATACTTCTTCCAACGCTTTTTGAAAGATGGATAATTCAGTATCATCGGCTTTTACCGGGTTGTTTCGTGCCAGCCCGTTGCACATGCAAATGGCCATGTCATTGGTTGAGGTGTCACCGTCAATCGAGATCATGTTGAATGAAATATCAACCGCGTTCTTAAACATGTTGTCAAGCGTTTCTTTTTCGATGGCAATGTCACTCACGATAAAAGCGAGCATGGTAGCCATATCCGGGTGGATCATCCCGGCTCCTTTAGCAATACCGGCAATTCTGACAGGTGTTCCCGAAATTATTATTTCCCTGTAACACTCTTTTGTCATGGTATCTGTCGTGAGGATAGCTTCTGCAGCATGTTTGCCTGCTTGTTCTGTATTTGCAAGAGATTTTAAACATACCTGTATGCCTTCATTCACCTGTTGAAGCGGGAACGGCTCCCCGATTACACCCGTGGAAGCTACAATAACATCGCTTTCACTGATTTTTAATGCTTTTGCAACTGTTTCAGCCATTGACGCGGCAGCTTGCATGCCCTCGTGTCCCGTGCACGCGTTCGCGTTTCCCGAGTTAATCACGATGGCTTGAGCTTTCCCGTTGCTTAAATTCTCACGGGTGAGTTTGAGAGGCTCTGCCACGACTTTATTTTTAGTGTAAACAGCTGCTACATCAGCCAATGTTTCAGAATAAATCACGGCAATGTCTCTTCCCTGTTGTTTAATGCCGGCGCGTATACCTTCACTATAAATGCCTTTAACAGATGTTATGGTTTTATTCATATAGTTTATAATTTAATTTTTAAGCGTAATTCTTTTGAAGTTTATAGGGTATATAATGAGAAATAGAGGGATAGAGGGAGCATGTGATAGCGATAAGGACGTGTTGCCCCTTGTATCCTGTATTCCACTATGACTCTATGCCCTTTATACTTTTTATACCTTTCTTTCCCTTTATTAATCATCCTCGCGTGTATCGACATTTACTCGTCAACTATTACCGCCTACAGGCTTATGGTTGCAATGGCACGTTTAAAAGTCCCGTGGTATCATCCAGGCCAAACATGATATTCATATTTTCAATTGCCTGGCCTGCAGCTCCCTTGACCAGGTTATCAATGGCTGATAATACGATAATGGTGTTGGTGCGTTCATCATGGTTGACCATGATATCGCAATAATTTGAACCCCTGACTTTTTTTAATGATGGAATATGCCGTGTTAGCCTTACAAAAGGCGATTGCTTGTAAAATTCTGCATAAAGGCCGCGAAGCATTTGCTCGTCAACTTTTTTTACAGGAAATGCATACGACGTACTGAATATACCCCTGTCAACCGGGAGCAGGTGAGGAGTGAACTGAACATTTAAGTCATCCCGTGTCAATTGATTTAAAATGGATTGTATTTCAATAGTATGGCGATGTTTTTTGAGATTATATGCCTTGAAATTGTCATTTACATTTGAAAAATGAGTCGTTTCTTTAGGTTTAACACCTGCCCCGCTCACGCCGGTTTTTGAATCAATAATGACGTGTTGGGGGTCAATGAGCTGTTGGCTCACTAATGGAGCCAGTGCAAGTATCGCTGAAACAGGAAAACACCCGGGATTGGATACTAAATCAGCATGTTGAATATCTTTTTTGAACAGTTCGGGCAGGCCAAATACAGCGCGATTTATTCCTTCAGGATAAACATGCTCGAGTTGATACCACCGGGTATATGTTTCTGCTGAATCAAGCCGGAAATCACCGGAAAGGTCTATGATTTTAAATGATTTGTCCGCGTTGTTTTGTACAAATTCCATTGATACCCCGTGAGGCAAAGCAAGAAAAACAACATCCAAATCGTGTTTATCAATATCTGCCATGGATTCGAGTTGAAAATCCAATATTCCTTCGTATTGAGGGTGTAAATCTGTAAATTGTTTGCCCTGGTACGTCTCTGATGTAATCAACCCGATATTCGTGTTCGGGTGGCCTGATAAAAACCGTACAAGCTCTGATCCTGCATATCCCGTGGCACCTATGATGCCAGCCTTAATTGTTTTCATTTTTAGTGACTTCTTTAACAGATTTCACAAATACATCCATGATCTGGTCAATTTCTTTTTTTGTTATGATCAGCGGGGGCACGAAACGAATGACTTTTTCTGCAGTAACATTCGCCAGGATGCCTTTTTCAAGCATTTTCTGTACCACTTCACGCCCGTCTGTTGTAAGCTCGATGCCAATCATGAGTCCTTTGCCGCGCACTTCTTTAATGACAGGGATATAGGGAGCCAGCTCATTTAATTGTTTCATCATGTATTCGCCCTTTTTAGCGGCTTTTTCAATGAGTTTTTCCTTTTTAAGTACCTCTATGGTTGCTAAAGCGGCAGCACATGCAAGAGGATTGCCGCCAAAGGTTGTGCCGTGTTGTCCATAATCAATGGCATCGGCTACATGTTGTTTCAGTAATACTGCTCCAATAGGAATTCCACTACCAAGAGATTTTGCCAGGGTAACTATATCGGGTTGAATCCCGGTATGTTCGTAAGCAAAAAATTTCCCTGTACGCCCTACACCGCTTTGTACTTCATCAAAGATCAAAACAGCATCATGATCAACAGACAATTTACGGGCAGCTTCGAGAAATTCTTTGGTGGCAATGTTTATTCCGCCTTCTCCCTGGATTGGCTCAATAATGATTGCAGCTGTATCTTTATCAACGGCTTCGGTTAGCTTTTGAATATCATTAAAAGGCACTTGTTTAAATCCTCCAGGAATGGGCTCAAAACCGGTTTGGTATTTTTTCTTTCCCGTGGCAATGGTTCCCAGGGTCCGGCCATGAAAACATCCTTCCATGGAAATGATATTTCCTTTTTTTCCTTTGCTGGTTGCATATTTACGAGCCAGCTTAATGGCGCCTTCAACTGCTTCTGCCCCGCTGTTGGCAAAGAAAACCCGTTCCATGCCTGATGTTTTGAGCAATTTTTTTGACAGTTCTACCTGGGGTTTGCTGACATAAAAATTTGATATATGAATGAGTTTTTGAGCCTGTTTTGTAATGGCCTTCACGACTTCAGGATGTGCATGGCCCAAGCTGTTTACAGCAATACCAGCAAAAGCGTCAAGGTATTTTTTCCCGTTAAAATCTTTTACATATACCCCTTTCCCTTTTTTCAATGCCAGGGGGAAGCGTTTATATACCTGGAGATACACGTTTTGGTCTTCCAGTGTTAACCCCGTCATTTGGTTGTTTTTTTTCTTAGTCATTTTTTTATTGAATATGGTTATGTTTTACTGATAAATGTGCCGGTTCCTTTTGAGGAACCTAATTCTTTGATGATTGAACCCGGCGTGGTCCCGTTGATAACACGAGCGGTTTCAACACCACCCCCGAGGGCAATTTCACATGATTCGAGTTTTGGGATCATTCCGCCTTGTATGTTTTCTCTATAGACACGTGAAAATTTTTCAAATGTTATTTCCCTGATTAATGTCGAATGATCTTCGGGGTTTAACATAACCCCGTCTACATTTGTCATTGAAATATATGCTTTGGCACCCAGGGATGCTGCCAGGTGTCCTGCAAACATGTCTGCATTCACATTATAATCCTCCCCGTCATCCCCGGCGGCAATGGATGCAATAACCGGGATGTATCCATTGTTTAATAACATTAATACCAGTTCCGGATGGATGGATTGAATATCACCCACTCTGCCCAAATCTATATATTCCCCGGTCTTTTCATCTTTATACATTCGTTTGGTTGCAATGGCCATTTTCCCGTCTTTACCCGATAATCCAATAGCCGTTTGGCCCGTGGCATTAATCAATTTTACAATATTGCCATTTACCTGGCCTTTTAAAGCCATTTCAACATACATCATGGCTTCCCGTGAAGTCTTCCGGTGGCCGTGTACAAATTCTGAAGTAAGTCCTGCCATATCCAATGTTTTTTGAATGAACGGGCCGCCACCATGAACCAGTACAGGGCGTATCCCCATTTCGTTAAGGTGACAAATATCCTTTATTACCCGTTTTTTTAATTCATTATCGAGCATGGCATTTCCACCGTATTTGATCAATACAATTTTGTTTGTAAATGCTTTGAGATGATCTGTATAATATTTTTTTATTTCACCGGACATGTTTGTACAATTAAATCTTTTTTTTTAAGTTTATTGATCGTTATTTTTTTATTTTTTTAAAACTACATGTAATATATATTCGTACAAGATGAATAGTGTTTGTTCCATCATGTCTGTTAACATCGTGAGGCGTATCCCCGGGACTGCTTATTTACACCGGAAAACAGCGTGTTTTGGGGCTTTGAAGAACTTGTTGCCAGACATTATGATCCAAACACTATAATTTATTGTACAGAATCTAAATAATAAAAAATCAAAATTAAACAAAATAATTTATCCATATCATTATATTTAAAACAAATAAATCACTAAAGCCATGGAATTTTCACTGACTATTTATACAGCATCTGTTATAATTATTGGAGCTTCGCTGTTTTTTTCGATCCGTTATTGGATTAAACGTGTTGAAAGGCGGCGTTTACGTGCTATTGACGAAACCGGCTCTTTTGAAGCGGTAAAGACCAAAGCTCCTGTTAAAAAGAACCTGAAAAAACAAAAAGAAAATATACAGGAAAATATAGAGTCACGATTTACAGTGATTAAACGGACGTTTTACTTGATATTTATATTTATATGGGTGCTATTTATCATTTTCCCATTTTTAAGTAGAATATCTGCTGCATATATTTCCATTATAGGTACTGTAATAGCGGTTGTCATTGGTATTGCTGCACGTCCGTTCATCAGCAATATGATTGCCGGGATCGTTATTACTCTTTCGCGGCAGTTGCATGCCGGCGATACCGTGAGCTTAGACGGGAACTATGGAACAGTAGAGGATATTTCACTTTCGTACACGGTCATTAAATTATGGAACTGGAAACGTTACATCATTCCCAATAGCAAAATGCTGGATAAGGAGGTGTTAAATTACAAGACCAAAGATTCAATGATATGGACCCATGTTGATTTCTGGACTGCACATGAGACAGACATCGAATTGCTTGAAAAAATATGTATTGAAATAGCTTCTGAAAGTCCATATTTTGTTGGAGAACCACGGCCAGAGTTCTGGGTAATGGACATGGATAAGGAAAGTTATAAATGCTGGATTGCCGGGTGGACAAAATCACCTTCTGATTGTTGGTATTTTAAATCGGATGTCAGAAAACGCCTTATCAAAAAGCTCAAAGAGCATAATATACGCCCTCATTTTCATTTTTGGGGGAATGACCAAAAGCACGTGATGGAAAGTGAAATGGATTATTAATCATCAAAACGTGTTGATAAAACCAAAATGAAATTTGCCTGACCTCACGTCTACAGGATTTCCAAATTGTTTTCCCAGTGCATAGTTTATTGAAAACATGCCGGCGCCTGTTTCAAATGTAAGTCCGGCACCAAAGCCAAACGGGTAATCATACGTGTAAGGCCTGGTTACTTTTTTTTCATAATAGGCCCCGTCACAAAATAAATAAACAGCTGAATTATTGTTAAATAAATAGCGGTATTCAAGGGATGGAATTATATACATTGAAGCGAATATGGCATCCTCGTTAAATCCTCTCAATGAATTCATTCCCCCTATTCTGAAAAGTTCGTTTTCAAAAAGCCCGTTGAATTGGGGGTTGTCCATGGGCGTGTTATTCCCGAATGATTGTATATATCCGGCCCGGGTGCTTATTTTTACAGTCGTGTTATTGGTAATGGGTTGATAATATGCAATATCCAATGTTGTCTCCAATTGTTTGCTTTTGGATTTTTGTTTATTCCCGGGTATTGAACTGGTTTTCGTGCCATACCCGAGTGACACGTTGCATTGATATCCTTTCCTCGGGTTATACAAGTAATCAACACGAGACACTTCAAACCCTGCCCCGTATATCGTGCGGTTAAATTCCCCAAAATTGCTTTGCACGTTGCCTGTTAAAAGTGTAGAAGATTTATTGTCTGCATACACCCTGAATACATTATTTGGCCCCATTTGATAGATAATGCCAAACACCGGGTTGATTGTCAGATACGAAGAGTCTTGTTTATAGAGACTGAAACGTGCTTCAATGCCAAATGGAGATTGAAATATGTAAGGATATGAAAAACGTGTGCTCAATTTTTGAGTGGAGGCCGGGAGTTTTTCCCATTCAAGATTCAGTCGCTCGCCTTTTCCCAATGTATTTAGTAAGAAAAACTGAATATTGCCCGTGATTTGTAGTTTATTATTCTCTTCACTTTCAGGCAGAAACCCGACGATCCCGTCAAAACGGTTCGCTTTTTTGTTTTCCAGGTAAAGGTAAATATCTGCCTTCCCGTTTTTTTTAAAATCTATTGCATGTGGTTTCACGGTCTTCACGAACAGCAGCTCCCTGACGCGATCGGTTATTGCAGAAAATTTCGCTTCATTATACGTGTCATGTTTATGAATATCAAGATATTGCATGATGTAAGAAGTGGAGATGTTAACATTCCCTTTGATAATGATGCTGTCTACACTAAATTTTTCGTGTTTGTCAACAAATAAATCAGCTGTAATGCCTTCACCGGAGCTGTTAACGTGTTTTAGCTGACATGAAGCAAAAGGATAGCCGTTGTTTTCATACCACGTGATAAGCTTATCAAACATGGTCGTGATCCGCTCGGCTGAAATGGGTTGATGCCTGAATCGGGTGGTATTAATCCCGGCTTTTTTTAGTATTTCCGTGGATACATTTCCCCGGCTTATCATCCCCCAATTGTATTGTTTTCCCAAGTCAAAATATACCCGGTGAATTGAATCCCCGGTGAGTACACTGTCACGATGAATTGTTAAATACCCTTTGTTCCTGTATTGTAGCGCGGTATTCTCTAAATAGCCGGTGACTTCAGACGAGTCGGTATATAATGTGTCAATGATTAACCGGTATTGGTGCTGTTCTTTAATATAAATCTTTAAATTCCCGGGATTAACGGGCGTTTTACCGGTTGAGAATGCATTACAGC
>CAYPTK010000143.1:0-7503 GCA_964413555.1 uncultured Bacteroidales bacterium
GAACTATACCATTAAACCTTTATAAATGCAACATTTATTTCCTGACAAGCACTAACGCCAATCAAAAAAGACCGTGTAGGAACCAAATTCATTAATTTTGCTTCTAATTTATTTAATATATCTTTCTCCCGTATATTTTATTTATTTTTGAACTTTAAAATAACATGATTAAATAAAATTAAAGAAATATGGCACAACCTGACCTTTTTAAAAAGATTGTAGCACATTGCAAAGAATACGGTTTTGTTTATCCTTCGAGTGAAATTTATGATGGGCTGAATGCCGTGTATGATTATGCTCCCAACGGGGTAGAATTAAAAAACAACATCAAACAATATTGGTGGAACGCGATGGTTAGGTTAAATGAAAATATTGTAGGGATCGACTCTGCTATTTTCATGCATCCGAAAATATGGAAAGCATCTGGCCACGTGGATGCTTTTAATGACCCCATGATTGACAACAAAGACTCAAAAAAACGATATCGTGCTGATGAATTGATTGAAGAACACAGGGGCAAATTCCAGGCAAAAATAGACAAAGAGGTAGCCAAAGCAAAAAAACGTTTTGGCAATGCATTTGACGAACAACAATTTATGGCTACAAATCCGCGGGTATTAAGTAATGTAGAAAAAATTGATACATTGACCCAACGTTACCAGCAAGCCTTAGATAACGAAGACCTCAAGGAGTTAAAACAGATTATTGATGATTATGAGATCACGTGTCCTGTTTCCGGTTCAAAAAACTGGACAGATGTACGGCAGTTCAACCTGATGTTTAAAACCCAATTGGGTTCTACCGAAGAAGGCAGCAATGACTTATACCTAAGGCCGGAGACAGCCCAGGGGATATTTGTTAACTTCCTGAACGTGCAAAAAACCAGCCGGATGAAAATACCCTTTGGCATTGCACAAACAGGCAAAGCCTTCAGAAACGAAATTGTTGCCAGGCAATTCATCATGAGGATGCGTGAATTTGAACAAATGGAAATGCAATTTTTCGTGAGGCCGGGAACCGAGCTGGAATGGTTTGAAAAATGGAAAAATGCCAGAATCCATTGGCATAAATTATTGGGTATGGGCGATGAAAAATACCGGTTTCATGAGCATGAAAAACTTGCCCATTATGCCAATGCTGCCGTGGATATTGAATATGAATACCCTATCGGATTTAAAGAACTGGAAGGAATACATTCCCGTACTGATTTTGATTTATCACAACACCAAACATATTGCGGAAAAAAATTACAGTATTATGATGATGAGTTAGGAGAAAGCTATGTGCCCTATGTTATTGAAACGTCTATAGGATTAGACAGGATGTTTCTGGCTGTTCTGGCAGGATCATACGAAGAAGAAGACATCCAAAAAGAAAACGGTAAAACAGAACAACGGGTGGTTTTAAAATTGCCTCCTGCTTTGGCACCAGTGAAGATAGCAGTACTTCCTCTTGTAAAAAAAGATGGACTGCCTGAAAAAGCACATGGTATCGTGAATGACTTAAAATACAATTTTACCTGTCAGTATGAAGAAAAAGATTCTATTGGCAGAAGGTACCGCCGGCAGGATGCCATTGGAACCCCCTATTGTATTACCATTGACCATCAGACCCTCGAAGATGACACGGTTACTATTCGTGATCGCGACAGTATGAAACAAGACCGGGTTAAAATAAATGAATTGCATAGTATTTTAGATAAAAAAGTGAATTTGGCCAACATATTAAATCAGTTGGAAAAATAAAATTCAATTATGCAGCGGAAAAAAGTGTTGATCATCACATATTACTGGCCTCCCGCTTCGAGTCCCGGGGTATATCGCTTTTTGAAATTTGCACGTTATTTAAGGGAATTTGGTTGGGAACCAATAATCCTTACCGTGAAAAACGGGAGTTACCCTTCATATGATTACACATTATTAAATGAAATACCGGAGGATTTAAAGGTATATCAAACATCAACCATTGAACCCTTTGCAATCTACAACAAGTTAACAGGAAAAACAGGGAAATCAGTCCCTGTTGGAATTAGTTATGATCCCAAAGAGAAAGGGATGTTAAAAAAAATAATGTTTTACATTCGAGCCAACTGTTTTATCCCGGATGCCCGAAAAGTATGGACTTATTTTGCCAAAAGGAAAGCAAAAAAAATTATCCAAAAAGAACATGTTGATGCCATTATTACTACCGGGCCACCACATAGTACCCACCTAACCGGTTTGTATTTGAAGAATTATTTTGGTATCCCCTGGGTTGCTGATTTTCGGGATCCATGGACTACCATTTATTACAATGAAACATTTCCCCGAACAAAAAAAACCAAAGAAAAAGACTACAGGCTTGAATCTGAAGTGTTAAAAAAAGCTGATTTTGTGACAGTTGTGTGCAATGGATTAAAAAAGGAATTTGAGGACCGTGCTCAACAAATCAATGTAATTTATAATGGTTTTGATCAACATGAAATGCCTGAAAAAAAAGAAGAATCCACTAATCACTTTAGAATTGAATATATCGGTAATTTTTTGGCCAGTGAAAACATTCCAATGATTTGGGAAGCTTTGAAAGAACTACAGGATGAACATGAAACTTTTCAGAAAGATATTCAGATAACAATTACCGGCAATATAGATCCTGTTGTCATTGAATCTATACATCAGTATGGAATCGGGGAATTAATTAGCACACAACCTTTTGTTCCTCATATTGATGCACTCCATAAAATGACACGGGCTAACCTTTTGCTTTTTATTGTTCCAGACTCCAAGAACAATCATCTGATCATTACCGGAAAGCTTTTTGAATATCTTGCAAGTCATACTCCTGTTTTAGCAGTTGGACCTCGTCAGGGAGAAGCAGGGACTATTTTAAATGAAAACAATCGGGATCAAATGATTGATTATACTGAAAAAACATTATTCAAAAAAACATTGTTAAGTCATTACCATTATTGGATAAAGCATAATAAAAAAGCTGAAAAAGCAATTGACACCAATCTATTTTCCTATACAAGAATAGGGCTTACAAAGCAATTGAGTGAATTGCTTGATCAGTTATCTAACTAAATAGCCCTTACTTCTTATCCCTTTTTCTTTTCCATCTCCTATGGCTCCAAAGCCAGTGAGCCGGGTGCTTTTGAATATGTTCTTCCATCACCCTGGCATATTTTTCAGTAATTGCATATTCAGGTTGATCCTTGCTTTCGTCAAATAATTTTATGACATTCACCTTGTAATATCCTCGGGAAATTTTTTCTGTAGCTAAAAACACCACGGCTGCATTCATCTTTTTGGTTATTTTCTCAACTCCAATAGAAAAAGGTGTGTCCTGGTTTAAAAATTCCGTCCAATACCCGATTTCATCTTTCGTGGGTGTCTGATCGGCTATAAAACCGGTCCCGGTTAAATGATTTTTTCGGTAGTGTATTAATAGTTGTTTAGACACGTGCCTTATTGGTAAAAGGTCAATTCCCACACGGGTGCGGATACGATACATGAACCGGTCAAAATGTTTATTATTAAGTGGCTTATAGACAGTATAAGCATGGTGAGGAACATTATTAGCGATGCCTGAAATCCATTCCCAATTCCCATTATGTCCTAATAAAACAGATATATGTTTATTGTTCCGGTAAGCCTCATCAAAATATTCCAACCCATCATAAACCATCCGCTTATTCAATTGTTTTTTTGACATATGGATCATCTTGATGACTTCGAATAAAATATCGCAAAAATGTGCATAAAATGCTTTGGCAATACTGTTAATTTCATCCCGGCTTTTCCCGGGAAACGAATTGTACAAATTATTTAAAACGACCTTTTTTCTGTATGGAATAATATAATAAACTATCACGAACAGGATATCAGATAATAAATATAATATTTTAAAAGGAAGCAGGGCCATAAACCAGGCAATAATATAAAAAATATAAAATCCAGGGGTACTCAACATGGTTTTATTTTTCAGGATTCATATAATTGTTTACTATGTTCGTGAATTCTTCATGGATATACCCATTTGTCGAGATCATTTCTTTCCCAAATAAATAATTGTTGCCTCCCGAAAAATCTGTCACCCTGCCTCCCGCTTGTTGAACCAGGAAAGCACCTGCTGCCACGTCCCAGGGTTTAAGGTTGTATTCAAAAAAAACTTCGAATCGCCCACACGCTACATAGGCTAAATCTACAGCAGCAGAGCCCAGTCTTCTGACCCCCGGGGTGTTTTGCATTAAATAGTTGAGCAATTTCATATAGGGTTCTACACGATCAAAATTGATATACGGGAAACCAGTCGCTACAAACGAATTCTCCACCTTTTGTTGATTGCTTACATGAATCCTGTTCCCATTTAACCACGCGTTGCCTCCTTTCCAACTATAAAAACATTCTTTGAGCGTGATCTCATATACAATACCCATAATAATTTGCTGTTCGTGCATCAATGCCACGCTAATTGAATAAGGAGGAAGATGGTGAATATAATTCGTTGTTCCATCCAACGGGTCAATAACCCAGGTATATTGACCACGTTCATTATCACCAGTCCCTTCTTCAGTTATAAACCCTGCTTCAGGGATGAGCTGTTTCAAACCCTCCACTAATTTGTTCTCTGCAGCTTTATCCACGTGTGTTACAAAATCATGAATCCCCTTATGCTCAATTGTATCTTGTTTTAAATTGTTCTTTTCTTTTTCTATATATTCTGCTACTTGTTCAATTATTTTGATTGCCTGCTTACTAACTTTTTCCAGATTCATACATGTGATTTTTAAGATTTTTAATGCACTGTAAAATTATAAAAAGCATCTGTTAATATATTCGCGTTATAGACTTTATTTTATTTCTATTTCCATATTTCCGTTTGAGTTCATCTCCTTCAACATCACTGTTTTAATCTTACCTGCAAGTGATTGGTTATATGTTATTCGTGTTTTAATGTAGTTTTCCGTGAACCCAAACATATTATCTTCTTTTTTATTTTCTTCAAATAATACCTTTTGTAAAGTGCCTTGCTGGTGTTTTAAAAATAGTTCTTTTTTCTTTCCTGATAATTCATGAAGTATTTTACTCCGTCTTTCTTTTTCTTTGGGGTGCACTTTTGAAGGCATATCCCAGGCTTTTGTATTTTCACGGTCGGAATAAGTAAAAACATGAAGATAAAAAATATCAAGACTGTCAATAAACGAGACGGTTTCGTTAAAATCTGCTTCTGTTTCTCCCGGGAATCCTGTAATTAAATCAATTGCTATGCCTGCAACCGGCATTAATGACTTCACTGTTTCCACTCGTTTTTTAAATGTATCTAAACGATATCTTCGTCTCATCGCGTTTAAAATTCTGTCACTCCCTGACTGTAATGGAATATGAAAGTGTGGCATGAGATTACCAGAGGTTGCAACCAGTTCAATAATATCATCCGTTAACAGATTCGGTTCAATAGAAGATATTCTAACTCTTTCGAGTTCCCTGTTTTTAGATAACTGAAGTAACAACTGATACAATGTTTCACCTGTTGATTTCCCGAAATCACCAATATTTACACCGGTTAATACAATCTCTTTAATCCCTTGCTGGTTAATTTGTTTCACCTGCTCCATTATATTAGCAATAGGCATATTCCTGCTCTTCCCGCGAGTCATCGGTACAATACAATAGCTACACCAATAATCACATCCATCCTGAATTTTAAGAAAGGACCTCGTTCGTTTACCGGCTGAATATGATGGCTGAAAACCATCAAGCGAACGATATCCGGACACGCTTGAAAATGGCCTTTTTTGTTGTTCAAACCTATTTATATGATCCATTATATGAAATTTTTCATTGGATCCGAGTACAATATCCACTCCATCTATCGCGCTCACCAATTCAGCTTTCACTTGAGGATAACATCCTGTAACAACGACAATTGATTCGGGATATTCACGTTTTACTTTTGAAATAGTCTGACGGGTTTTTCTTTCTGCAATATGTGTAACACAGCATGAATTGATAACGTTTATGTCTGCTTGCTCTCCAAAAGGTACTTCTATATATCCTTTATCTTTAAATATTTTTGATATTGTAGATGTCTCTGAAAAATTAAGTTTACATCCTAATGTATAAAAGGCTACTTTTTTCAATTGTATCATGTATGTCTAAAAATGCCTGTAAAATAAAAAAGAGGTTAATCAAAATATGAATAACCTCTTTTCGTGGGCGCTACTAGATTCGAACTAGTGACCCCCTGCTTGTAAGGCAGGTGCTCTGAACCAGCTGAGCTAAGCACCCAAAAAGTTATGCAAAAGTAAACTATTTTTTATTCATAACCAAAAAGAAAAAAAAATTCATAATTATAAAAACGATGTCCAACCACTTATAAATTTCATAAATAATTAATTGAAGGATAAATACAATTTTTTTTTTGTATTTATGACTTTATTAATATTTTTGTACTGATAAAAAAATAATAAACTATTACAACAACATACATGAATCGTAAATTATTTAAATTCTGCACCTTATTTCGTCATGCAAAAAATTGAAACTTTAATACATTCATACACGTATAACCCCATATCACCATAATTAAAATTTTTTAAACATATGAGATCCATAATCATTAACGACTATGATAACGTCATCAATTGGTCGTATTCATTAGCCAAAAAATGGGTTATAGAAAACCTTGTTCCCAAAGGTGTCACTTCCGAAAGAAAGTTCGAACAATACAAAAGGCAAGGAAAAGATTTACCTAAACACTTCCCTCGTTTACCTGATGAGTATTTTCAAAGAAGAGGCAGTTGGAGGGGTTGGAGGGATTTCCTGGGTTATCCTGAACAGCAAACAAAAAAATCGTATTTAAGCTACGAAGATGCTGCAAGGATTTCAAGAATGAACAAAATTCATAATTGCCAGGATTTCAGAAATTGGGAAGAACGCCCTTCTAACATACCCGCGCGTCCTGATCTGTATTATGACAAATGGAGCGGCTGGAAAGATTTTCTGGGGAATAATTATCAAATTCCCAAACGTGGTACGTTTATTAAATTAAAAGAATCTGATGTTCGTATTATCAAACATCAATTACGTTTAGGGGTTACAGGTGCTACGCTGGCAAAAATTTTCAACGTGTCAGAAATGCAAATCAGCCGTATTAAAAAGGGAGAAAACTGGTCTCATATAAATTAGGAGGCCGCTTACTGTCGAACGGTTCAGCAGTAAAGTCCTGTTTATCATGGGCAAACTCCTTTTCCCATCTATGAAAACACGAATCCGATTTTTCAATGGTCATATGGAACCTCCTTTTGCTTCAACACTGATCTTTAGCCTAATTTCAGCGAATTATCATGCGCGTGTGTGAATAATTGTCATGGCTCAGTTCATCAAAAAAACTAAATTTAACCCGGAACATTCATACCATTAGCTTTGTGCAGATGCAAGGCGCCTAAGCCCGCAGACATAGTATTCTATTTTAACCCAAAATATGCATTAGAAAATCTATTACACATTAAAACTACTTCAA
>CAYPTK010000144.1:0-7483 GCA_964413555.1 uncultured Bacteroidales bacterium
ACCTGGATTACAACAATAGGGCCAACAGATGTTTACAACCCCACCACCGGTGAAATTTGGATGGATCGTAATCTCAGCGCTTTACAAGTCGCTACTTCAAGCACCGATGTTGCCGCTTATGGCGGCTTGTACCAGTGGGGGCGTGCTGCTGACGGGCATGAAAGCCGTACCTCAGATATAGATGGCGGATTGAGACCCAGTACCCCCCCTCATGATGATTTTATAATTGCACCAAGTCACCCCTGGGATTGGCGTAAACCTCAAAATGATACTCTTTGGCAGGGTTTAAGTGGAAAAAATAATCCATGCCCAAGTGGTTACAGGTTGCCAACAGAAGTTGAATGGGTAGCCGAACTCCAAAGCTGGAGCAGCAACAATGCAGTTGGTGCGTATGCTTCTCCGCTTAAATTGACCGTTGCAGGCCGACGTCATTACTACAATGGTTCGCTCTACGATGTAGATGCTCAAGGAAGATACTGGTCAAGTACTGTAGATGGTATCTATTCACGATACCTTGGCTTCAACAGCCACGGGGCCATCACGAACAAATTTCCGCGTGCGAGCGGCTTCTCGGTACGTTGTATTAAGGATTAAAAATCTTGGTTGCTGAATATTAATATTATTTGATTGCTTGATTTTTTTATACTAATCAAGCAATCATTTGAATAAAGATTCGGATACATAATCGGAAAATATGAAATAATTAGGATAGGGGCAAAACAGTGACTTTATTTTGTACACCATCATTTATTCTTTCGCTTATAAGTAAAATAAATTGGCTACCCTTTATTATATCTAATTTTTTCAATCCATGAACCCTGAAAGAAGTAAAGAAAATCAATTACTTTCTTAAGGGATAGGGGTAGGAAAATTGATTATTAGTGTTTTAGTTGTGTTTTAGGGATAAAATGGAATAATCATATAAAATATTATTCAAGATTTTATGTGTAATTTGTTTTTTAAAGTGATTGAATTTGAGCAAAATAATAAATGTTTTAAGTGATTGTTTAAAAAACAGGAATAAATATGAAACCATTTGAAATAAATATCGTAAAATTGTGGAATCTTAATTCTTTTTTTGTCCAAATGAAGTATTAATCTTAACACATTTAATTATGAAGAAGCAATCCCTCTTAACCGGTTTATTCGTTATGGTGCTGATGTTATCATTCAGCAGAGTCAAAGCAGAATTTATTAGTGAAAATTATGATTCGGCATTTATAAAGAACTCAGGTGTCGAAAATCAATGCCCGTATAAAATATGGTATAATGACGTAAACATTATGTTTCAGGCGGAAGATAGTTGTGGCTTTTCTATTGATACGTCAGGGAATGTATTTCTTCATGGTGCCAGCCTTTCAATGGATTTTTCAAATAAACAAAACCTGACATTTGAGGGCATTGATATGCATGCATATCAAAATTTTAATTATGATTTTACAATTAAGGGATATAGTAATGGAATGTTAGTTTATGACACGGTATTTTGGGAAAGCGACGTGTATATTTTTTTAACTGATTTGGAAGAATATAATATTGACAGTATTTCAATGCATGCTTCAAATATATTATTAGATATTGAGATGTATAATATGGAGGTAACATATAAAACATGTTTTTACCCAAATGACGGATCACAACTTTGTCCCGGAAAAAAAATTCAATTTGAATATCCTTTTGAATATGAGAAATTAAAATGGAATTTTGGCGACGGTTTTGTTGCATATGGTAATTATAATGAACATAAATATCTATCTGATGGTAATTATGATGTAAAATTATATTTATGGCACGCGGGCATGATTGATTCTATTGTACAGACCATCACGGTTGGAAATACTGCAACCCCCCGGTTTAAATTTCATCCTGCAGGGCCCCCGGCATCATGTATAAATGATGATGTGGAATTTCACATCAATAGCAGGGAGAAATTTAGTCAATACATATGGGATTTTGGGAATGGTGATTCTTCCTTTATACGTGAGCCTGTTTATGCTTATTCAGACACGGGTACTTACAGCGTGTCATTAACAGTAAAAAATTCATGTGGAAATTCAAATACACGGCATTTATCTTTTGACGTGAAAGAATCAGATAACCTTAGTGCTTCTTTTCATTATTGGTATAACGATTTCTATTTATGTCCCGGAACACCGGTTCATTTTCAGGCCAATGCATTCGGAAGTTTTGAGTGGTCATTTGGTGATGGAGGCACATCTACATCCCGAAATCCGGTTAACTATTATGCCGATACCGGAACATATGAAGTAAGGCTGATTATTTCAAATGGATGCGGGTTAAAAGATACTGCCGTGAAAGAAGTTTATGTAGAGTATAATACAGGACATTTCCCTGAAACACCTGATTTTTATTTTGACAATATTAACTATGATGACTTTGGAGGAGATACGCTTACAGTATGCCCGGGTGAAAAAGTGTTTTTTAAAAACGAATCACCTGATAATCAGTTAAGTTATATATGGGAGTTTGGCGATGGAACACAATCGTATGGAGTAGATGCAAATCATATTTATACAATCCCCGGAATACATGAAGTCAAGTTGCATGCACGCAATAATTGTGGTGGAATGTTATTTTCCAGCCATTGGGTGGATGTAGATACCAGTATTATTCCAAAAACCTCGTTAAATGTTGCTCCATATAAATTATGTCCTGGAGAAAAGGTTTATTTCTGGGATGAAGAAAACCATGATGAAGAAACGTATAAATTTAATTATTCTATAGATTTTGGAGACGGCCATTCTAAGCTTAATTTCAATGGAATTGATACATCTGCTAAAGTAGAAGTGCTTGCTTCTCATATTTATCAGAACGAGGGTGCTTACCCATTTACATTTAGCGTGGAAAATCAATGCGGGAATACGATCCAGTTATCAGACAGCATTATAGTAGAAAACAATACTGCCAATAAACCATTTTATTATATCAATAATTCAACACGACCCGACGGGCCTCCTGGTGGATATTTCAAGGATTGGAGTATATCAAAAGATCCGGCACAGGAACATGAGTTCGTGATACCTATACAGTGGTTTGATTGGCAGGGAGGATGGGACAGTACATTTTACGTGTTTTTCTGGTATGATGAACTTGACCCGACAGCAGGTGATCCGGGCC
Organism: uncultured Bacteroidales bacterium; assembly: GCA_964413555.1. Classification (GTDB taxonomy): domain Bacteria; phylum Bacteroidota; class Bacteroidia; order Bacteroidales; family JBBRXJ01; genus CAYMKE01. The sequence continues at coordinate 3,139 of CAYPTK010000144.1, forward strand.
CACCAAACGGGTTTGTGAAACATGAAACAAATGGTGATATTATGTCTTCTGCTGACACGGTAAGAGCATATGTGCCAATAAATCACCTTTATCCTCCTGAAGTGGGGTTTGCAGCAGTTTGGTATTGCCAGGATGTACCGATAGGAGGCTATGAAATTATAGAACCTACGGTTTACGGGATGCCCATGATAGATACTTTTATGATTACTTCATTTGATATACAGCAAAATGGATATACAAATATCATAGATTCAACATTAGGGAACCCAATATATATTGATCCAATGTATACATATTCCGGCGTTTGTAGTCCTGTTTACCAGGTTGCAGGAGAATATGGATCCAACACGGCTGTTAATGAAATAGCTTATTTAGAATTGGAGAATGATAGCAATTATTACATGGAATATGCATTAACAAATCAATGGGATCATAATTACGTGTCAGAAGGCGATTATTACCTTAATCCCAATGCAGATACCATTAAATTTTCAGGAGCAGGTGATTGCTATAGTACGGATACAGGTACATATACTCTTTCTATGGCTGGTGATACAGCGATAACATTTGGCGTGGTCTCTGACTTTTGTAATCAGAGGGAAGAGTTTTTGGACGGGAGAACATTTAAGATTCAAAAGGATATGGATAGGGACAGACGAAATCAGATCATTGCCTGCCCGGGAGACAAAGTTAAATTTTCTATTGTAGGAGGCCAATCTTATGAATGGCATTTTGGAGATGGAAGTCCTGTAAATACAAATCAAATTGCATTACATGCATACACCAATCCAGGTGATTATAATGCATGGGTTATTGCAACCAACACCTGCGGCAGGATAGACACTATTCATACCTTAGTGAAAGTCAAAAACAATGCATTACCAGACCAGGTATTAGACGGCATCAGGATAGAGAATGATTATATTGCCAGGAGCGAACCAATAAAATTCAAAATAGCAGACGAACAAATGGCATTTACAGGATGGGATTATGACTGGAGTTTTGGGGACGGAACAACTTCACAGAAAATCTTTCCCATTCATAAATTTAATAAAACAGGAGAGTATAAGGTCAAGGTAAACGTAACCAATGGATGTGGTATGTCTGAATTTTCCAGGAATATTTATATAGAATCTTCTGGTAACCGGTGTGATTCTATCCTTGAAGCTAAATTTGATTATACTTTGACAGATACTGTAAATCTTAAGGTCTTGCTTAATAATAAGAGCTATGGAGAGATTTCATCCTATTATTGGGACTTTGGTGATGGAACATCTTCGGTTGACAGTTTGCCACCGATCCACACGTACAATCATGAAGGATTTTATGATGTATGCCTTTCTGTCTTCTATCCAGGCATGAATTGTTCAGATATGATATGCAAGAAGATAAAAGTAGGAGACCTCGAGTGTGAAGCAGCATTTGAATATAGTTTGAATAATGCACAGAATAAGATATTCATGGAAGACCATTCATCTCTTGCTTCAGAGTGGAGATGGGATTTTGATGACGGTTCGTACTCCTACAAACAAAATCCTGAGCATACATATACAGAACCCGGGATTTATGAAATTTGCCTGACTGTCAAAAATGGAGCAGGTTGTGTGTCTAATAATTGTGAAGTCGTTCAGGTTGGTTACATGGATTCCACTCAACTTATTTCAGATTTTACATATAGTATGGATCCTGATACAACGACCAAGGTATATTTTTATGAGAATATTACAGGCGTGGTAACAGGTGGGCATTGGGATTTTGGAGACGGAACCACGGCAAATACCCCGAACCCTGTTCATACATATGCTAAAGAAGGAGTTTATGAAGTATGTGCAGTAGCGCATAATGAATATTTGGGTAAAACATCCGAAAAATGTAAAGAAATTGTTTTAGGACAATCAGCATGTAAAGCAGATTTTATTTATCATGTTGACTCGGCGACCAACCAGGTGAGTTTTCACGATATGTCATCTGGGGCTGTGTCTGCCTGGTATTGGGATTTTGATGATGGAAAATGGAGCGATTCCGCGGATGCCATGAATACATACACCGAGGCCGGAACATATACAGTTTGTTTATATACCTATGATAGTTTAGCAGATTGTGCTTCCGAAAAATGTAGAAACATCATCATTTCTTCTATGGAAGAAAAAGGGCTGGTAGCTGATTTTTCATATTTTTCTCAACAGGATTCAGGGATTGTTGACTTTACAGATCAATCAAAAGGAAATCCAACATTATGGTATTGGACTTTTGGTGATGGTACCATTGCAGAAGGCCAATCCCCAAGACATGCTTATAGCAGTGAAGGTCTTTATGATGTTTGCCTGAATGTTTTTGATAATACCACGGGAAACCGTTCTAAAAAATGTAAAGAAATCATTTTTGGAACCAGTGCATGCAATATACAAGCCGATTTTTCATATTTTATTAATAATGCAAATAAGACGATTAAAATGCAGGATCATTCTGCCGGTAGTGTCAATTCATGGTTCTGGAATTTTGGAGACGGATATACTTCATCCATGCAAAACCCACAACATAGTTATGATTCTGCCGGATATTACCTGATAAGCCTTTCTGTAAAAGATTCCAGCAGTGGATGCATCGATTATTATGCTGACTTTATCCAGGTTGGAGAGGGGAATTGTAAAGCTGACTTCGATTATACCGTGAATACTTCAACCAAAAATGTAAGATTTATAGATAAATCAAAAGGAAATGTTTCAAATCGTTTCTGGCTTTTTGGTGACGGCAATTATGGAATTGCTAACACGGATAGTGTAAATCATATGTATCCCCGAAAAGGTATGTATGATGTTAAACTAACTGTCAGTGATGCATTGTGTATGGATGTTGATGAACAGCAGGTCCAGGTTGGTGAAGTACTTTGTAATGCAGATTTTGAGGTATATGTTGATCAAAGTACCAATACAGCTTACCTGACCAATAAAGTCCTGGGTACACATACCAACCTGTATTGGGTCTTTGGTGATGGTACCGTGTCCACGGAATTAAATCCTGTTCATAGATTTAAACAACCCGGGTATTATAAAATAAGCCTGAATACTTTTAACAATGCTAATGGATGTATGGATTATCATGAAAAATATGTATTGGTTAATGAAACCGGTAATGATTGTGAAGCAGATTTTATCTATGTAGTTGATGATGCAGCTAATAACACAGTCAGATTTAAAAATAAATCATTGCCTTTAAGTAGCATGACATACGATTGGAACTTTGGAGACGGCAGTCATTCAAGTGTAAAAGATCCAATCCATACCTATGCTGTAGGTGGCTTTTATAATGTATGCTTACGTGCCATCAGGCCAAATGGCATTGAAAACATTACATGTAAATACGTGAAAGTTGAACCGGGTACAAGTGACGATTGTTTTGCCGATTTTGTTTACAATATTGTAGATACTAATGTAAGACAAGTCTCATTTGTAGATAAATCATATGGTGCAGGTGGTAATTGGACATGGGATTTTGGTGACAGTACTACTGTTGCTACAGATTCTACACCTACTCACTCGTATGCCTCTGATGGAGTATATAAAGTGAAACTTACCATTGAAAACCCGGTCTCAGGATGTAAGAGCAATCATTATAAATTGGTGAACGTGAATGCCGGCGACAGCCTGATAGCAGGATTTGGTTATGAATTAAGTGATACAAACCTTAAATCTACAGGCTACCCGGTTGACTTTGTAGGTATATCGCATGGAGATGCTGCTAAACTTAAATGGGACTTTAATAATGATGGCATTTATGATGATTCAACTTCTACTACTCCAACCTATGTTTATCAATCGCCCGGGATATATACAGCATGCCTGGAAGTATGGGATCCCGTGACAGGTGATTATGATAAAACATGCGAAGAAGTAAAAGTAGGGGAAGGAAGCGGGATCGTGAACATGAAAAACAATGTACAAGCCACGTTACAGAATTATCCCAATCCTGTTATGCAGGGCGTTTCGAATATCCGGTATTATTTGCCGGATGCTTCCAGCGTGGAACTCTCGGTATATGCAACGGGTGGTACAAAAGTTGAAACCATTTTGAATACTCATAAATCTGCCGGAAATCATTCTATTATATGGAATTGTAAACATGTTGGCAGTGGTGTATATTATTTACAGCTACAAACTAATGATGGAAATGTAACCAATAAGATAATTATTAAATAAAACATACCATTAAACAATTGTTATTTTAACCTCATTCAACCCTTATGGGTTGGATGAGGTTTTTTTATGGTACAAGTAAGAAAAAGCAATGAAAAATTTTTAATTTTTTTTACTTGCCAATATCCATTTTTTATTTATTTTTACATCAG
>CAYPTK010000145.1:0-7475 GCA_964413555.1 uncultured Bacteroidales bacterium
CAAAAAACTAAACTCTTCCTGTTCAATGTTAACCTGTAACTTATACCCTATTGCCTGACACGTTGTTCCCTTGTCCATGTTTCTTTTCGCCCAAGCCAGCGCATACCCATGATATACCCTTTCAGGTACAGCGTGTCGTTATCTTCCCCGAACCACATGTATGCCTCGTAGAAATTGCCACTTTCCGGGTCATAGACTTTGCCTCCAGACCATTCCTTTTCGTCGGCATTGTATTCAAATTCCTTAATGATCTCCAATCCTAAGATCTTCCTGGACCGGAGTGAAGCATCAGGATTGTTTTTATCTTTTTTATCCCGGTCTTCCTTATCTCTTATCCAGGCAATTTTACCATAATACTTCCCGTCATTTTTTTTATAAATTTTTATTTGGGAGCGGCCGTCTTTGGTCAACCAGATACCTACGATCTGGTCTGCTCGCGCGTAAAGAGAACAAGGAAGCACTATCAATAAGATTAATAATAGATACTGATGAGTGTTTTTAAATTTCTTCATGATATATTATTTTGTGACTGTTGATAAAAATCGAATGAGAATACAATCAACTCCATAAAACTGATCCATGACAAGAGCTTTAACCCAAATTATGTATTAGAACTTCGTAATGAGTATTAAAAATACGATAAAACAAGGATGCAATGCCTTGTTTTGAAGTAGTTTTAATGTGTAATAGATTTTCTAATGCATATTTTGGGTTTAACAAGGCTTATTCAGGTATCGATTTTCAGCGATTTAACATTTAATTCCTTGCCCTGTAATACATCAATTCGTGTATGCTGACAAAATGGACAAACAGAAAAATGCTCTTTCATATCAAATTCTTTCTTGCATTGTTGGCATCTTCCTTTTGCAGGTATCAGTTGTAATATATAATGAGAATTTTCAAGGAGAGTTTTTTTATTGGCCTCTTCCATGGCAAATTCTAGAGCTTCTAAAACGACCCCGCTCAGTGCTCCAATTTCTATTGTTATTTCCCTGACAGATTTTGCTTTATTTTGTTCTGCCTGTTCTTCAGCTATAGCAACTATATTTGTAGCAATTGATAATTCGTGCATAATTATTCATATTTAGCCACTAAAGGCATTCTTCTGCCACTTCCAAATGCTTTTGAGGATATTCTAAGCATGGGAGGTGCCTGGTAGCGTTTAAATTCATTTTGGTTTATCAGGTGTACAACTTTATTAACAAGAGCTGTATCAAAACCTTCCCGGGTAATAATATCCACGGGTTTTTGTTCTTCAATATAATGGTACAAAATCTGGTCCAATACTTCGTAATCCGGTAAACTATCTGTATCTTTTTGATCGGGTTTTAATTCGGCTGAAGGGGGTTTCGTTATAATATTTCCCGGGATGACTTCACGGCCTTTATTAATATATTTTGCCAATTTATACAAGTCTGTTTTATATACATCTCCAAGAACCGATAATCCTCCTGCCATATCCCCGTATAATGTCCCGTATCCAACAGCGGCCTCGCTTTTGTTGGACGTGTTTAAAAGAATATCCCCGAATTTATTTGATATTGCCATAAGCAGGATGGCTCTTGCCCTGGCCTGAATATTTTCTTCCGTTATATCTTCCTTGACGTGTTGAAATAAAGGCTGCAATGTTTTTTTAAATTCATTAAAAACAGGTTCAATGGGTACGATGTCATATTGTACACCCAGGTTATTTGCCAGCTCAATGGAATCACTCACGGAATGTTCCGAAGAGTACTGACTGGGCATCAACAAGGCCCTTACATGTTTAGCGCCCAATGCCCTTTCAGCCAATACAAGTGTAACAGCCGAGTCTATTCCGCCAGAAAGCCCAAGCACGGCGGTTTTGAAATTCATTTTTCCAAAAAAATCCCGCAACCCCAGGATTAAAGCATCGTGGATACGCGGGATGGGAATTTTATCAATCTTTGCAGTCCGTGGTGACATTTGCTCCAATTGATCCGTGTCTATTATGGTGAAATCCTCTTCAAATGAAAGCATTTCATGGACAATATCTCCTTTGGAATTTACAACCAATGAATTACCAGGAAATATCAATTCAGTTTGTGCCCCGGCCTGGTTAACATAAATCAAGGGAATCTGGTATTTACGGGCATTATTCATGAATATTTGCCTCTTGTCATTTATTTGGTTGTATGCAAAAGGAGAAGCAGCAATATTGATCATTAAATCGGCTCCATGGTTATGAAGCAACTCCATGGGCGCGATGGTATATAAATTACTTTTTCCCATTGGTGACATCGCGGGTTGTTGGTCCCAAATATCTTCACAAATGGTCAGTGCAATATTAACCCCTTTAAAAGCTATGGTTTCAAATCGAGTATTTGATTCAAAATACCGGTATTCATCAAAGATATCATACGTGGGCAACAAGGTTTTATGACGTGTTGCTGAGATTTTTCCTCCCGATAATAAGCATGCTGAATTATATAAAGGCTTGCCTTTCTCATTTTCATTGACCAGGGGAACGCCTACAATTGCCGCTGTCTTGGTGCATTCTTTAGCAATCTGTTGTAATGAAGAATAACACGAGTCAACAAAATCTTTATGTTCTAACAGGTCCTGTGGAGGATAACCACAAACAGAAAGTTCGGAAAAAACAACCAGATCTACATGATGTTCGGAAGCGCACCGGATATGTTCAAGAATTTTTCGTGCATTTTTATCAAAATTTCCTACGTGATAGTTCAGTTGGGCTAATGCTATCCTCATGCTATAATGGTATCATCACTCTTTATTATAAAAAACGGGGGGATTAAAAAACAATGCCTACACGTAATGACAGGTTGATGAGCTTGGTTTTATCATCCGGGAATTCATTGGTTGTAACATCCATAAACCCGTTTTGATATATCAATCCCATGCATAAGGCTGTTGAACCTCCTAACGAGTACTCTATTCCGCCTCCAAAATAATACGAGGCATTGAATAATGCAACATCATCCTGAATATTTTGTTCTTTATTATTGATCTCCATTTTAGCGCTTACATTGAATTCAGCCATTGTACCCACGTGCGCGTAAAATTTCATGTACCCGATCTCGTTAGATAAAAATTTGAGGCCAATCGGAAGTTTTACATATTGTAACTTGTATTTATATGTTGCATCTGTTTTGGTCGCATCATTATCATCTAATGAAGAAAATGTTATGGTATCATATTTAATGTTTCCTCTTACATTATTTAAGTTTATGCCCGTGTTGAATGCATAATTTTTTGCAAAGAAATAATCAAAAAAGAATCCAAAATTAAAACCAGCGCTAACTCCCTCCGGATCAACATTATCATCAACAACTGAAAACCAGCTCAATTGAGGATCAGCGTTAATACCAAAGCGAAGGCCACTGTCATCACCTGCATATATATTTGTTCCCAGAGAGGCAACAAGTAAAACAATAAGTAATTTCTTCATAATTATTTATTTTAAGATAAGCAATTCTGTTCTTTTTACAAATATAAAAAAGAATAGACATACGGTGTATTAAAATCTTAAAAAATATTCAATATTCTTACATATAAAATATTAAATTATACACAAACGTTTCTATCCGGTATAGTTCAAAAAAAATTAAATGATTATATTGCAACAAAATTTTAACCATGCATAAACATAGAAAACCAATGAGAGTTCATATTTTAAAACTTTTATTTATTTCAGCAATATAATAAATTTCCTGTAACAATAAAGAACGAAAAGCAGACATTTCAGGGATCAACCTGGAAATAAACATCCAGCGTCTTGATCAGGATTTATTTGAAGTTGATTTTGATACATTAAACCGGCATATTGATTTTCTTAAAAAAAAATACGGCGCATTTTTTACCCTGTATACCCGGAATGTCATCAATATCGGCCATGCTGGAAATAAAGCTTTTCCTGTTTATTTGAAAGATTTTTTAACAGATGAATACATTAACAAAGCATACACCAAAGCAAATAAAATGTATCCTGATATGTCCGAAGAAGAAAAAAACCTGGAAAAAGCATTTAAACGATACAAATATTTTTTTCCCGACAAGAAGGTCCCGGGAATTTATACTATCATTTCAGGATTTAATGAATCGGTGATCGTCAGTGAAACATCCATAGGCATTGCATTGGATAAATATTTAGGAAAAGAATGTATTTTCTATAAGCGTCTCGGGTGGCCGGTTTATCTCGTGAACAACATGACCCGCGAGATGATATGCCGCGATGTTATGCACTCGTGGGGGCTAACAGAATGGGTGTTTAACGACAGTATAAATAACAACGTGATCAATAACATGCTCTACAATGGCAAGATACATTACTTTGTAAACAAAACACTTCCCGAACTTCCTGAACATGTATTGATGGGATTTACCGAGGATGAAATGAAATTTTGCAGAAACAATGAAGAACAAATGTGGACCTACCTGATAGAGCATAAAATACTCTTTAGCACCGATTTCATGGATGTTCGAAGATATACTTCCAAATCACCTTTTACTCCCGGTTTTCCAAATGAATCTCCCGGACGTGCAGCAAACTGGATCGGTTATCACATCATTAAAAGCTATATGAAAAACAATCCTGAAGTTACTGTCAAACAACTCATGAATGATAACAATTATCAACAAATGCTCAATGCATCAAAATACAAGCCATAGCTGATACTGAAACGTGTCTGAGGAGATTAAAAGGAGAAAATTGCCTTTCCCGTGAATGACATAATGTCGCTTTTCAATCCAGCAAGCTGTCATTTTGTCTTATTTTGCTGTGCTTTTGTTTCTGGCAGGGAATTTGAATGCTGTTAGATGAATTATAAACAAAAAATATAAAAACGATACAAACCATGAACATGAATAATTTCACCATAAAAGCACAGGAAGCAATTCAACAGGCATTTACCATTGCAGGGGCAAAAAATCACCAGGCAGTGGAGACGGGGCATTTGCTTAAGGGTTTGTTTCAACAAGAAAACAACGTGACCGGTTATTTACTGAAAAAACTGGGTGCGCGTGCTGAGAATGTTGAAAAGGCTGTTGAACAGATCATTGAATCCTATCCAAAGGTAGAAGGAGCTGGAGAACAATATTTATCCAGAAGTGCTAACAAAACATTACAAAAAGCCGTTAACCACTCAAAAGACTATGGCGATCAATTCGTTACGATTGAACATATTTTACTGGGGTTATTGGATGCAGGGGATAACATCTCTCAATTATTAAAAGACAGCGGCGTAACCGAAAAAGAATTAAAAATGGCCATTGACGAATTACGAAAAGGAGAAAAGGTTAACAGTCAGACTGCAGAAAACACGTTTGATGCATTGAACAGGTTCGCTATCAACTTAAATGAGCAGGCCAGGAATGGAAAGCTTGACCCGGTTATCGGGCGTGAAGAAGAAATTCGCCGTGTATTGCAAATACTATCACGCCGCACAAAAAACAACCCGATCCTTATTGGCGATGCAGGGGTTGGAAAAACTGCCATTGCAGAAGGGATCGCTCACAGGATTGTAAACAGCGACGTTCCTGAAAACCTTAAAACCCGCCAGATATATATGCTCGACATGGCAGCATTGATTGCCGGGGCAAAATATAAAGGAGAATTTGAAGAACGGTTAAAAGGTGTTGTAAAAGATGTAGTGGATTCGGATGGCGAAGTGGTTCTTTTTATAGATGAAATACATACATTGATTGGTGCCGGCAAAGGCGAAGGCGCGATGGATGCTGCAAACATCCTTAAGCCTGCACTTGCAAGGGGTGAATTAAGGGCTATCGGGGCAACCACCCTCGATGAGTATCAAAAATACTTTGAAAAAGATAAAGCCCTCGAACGTCGTTTTCAGACTGTAACCATTGATGAACCCGACACGGCAAGCGCTATCTCTATCTTACGCGGGATCAAAGAACGCTACGAGACCCATCACCGGGTACGCGTTAAAGATGAAGCAATTATCAATGCCGTGGAATTATCACAACGCTACATCACTGACAGGTTTTTGCCAGACAAAGCTATTGACCTGGTTGATGAAGCCGCCTCGAAACTACGGCTCGAAATCAATTCAGTACCTGAAGAAATAGACAACCTGGACCGGAGGATACGCCAACTTGAAATTGAACGTGAAGCCATTAAGCGTGAAGGCGATAAACACAAAGAAAAAGAGCTGAACAAAGAAATTGCTAATTTATCGGACGAGCGCAATAAGCGGAAAGCAAAATGGCAGGAAGAAAAAAATCTTATCGAGCAAATTCAAAAAACAAAAGGCAATATTGAACAATACAAGATTGAAGCCGAGCGGGCAGAACGAGATGGACTTTATGAACAAGTAGCTGAATTAAGATATGGAAAAATAAAACAGGCAGAAGAAGAAATCACTCGTTTGCAGCAGGAATTGGAAAAACTACAGGTTAAAGGCTCCCTGATAAAAGAAGAAGTGGATGCAGAGGATATCGCGGAAGTGGTTGCCCGGTGGACAGGCATTCCGGTCAGTAGAATGTTGCAAAGCGAACGCGAAAAACTATTGCACCTGGAAGACAATTTACACGAACGGGTTGTAGGACAACACGAAGCCATCGTGGCTGTATCGGATGCCATCAGGAGAAGCCGGGCAGGATTGCAGGATCCCAAACGGCCCATTGGCTCTTTCATCTTCATGGGAACAACCGGTGTTGGAAAAACAGAACTGGCCAAAGCATTGGCAGAATTCATGTTTGATGATGAAAACCTGATGACCCGGATTGACATGTCAGAATACCAGGAACGCTATTCTGTCTCGAGACTTATCGGTGCACCTCCCGGGTATGTTGGCTACGAAGAGGGTGGACAGCTTACTGAAGCCGTCAGGAGAAAACCATATTCGGTTGTTTTACTCGATGAGATTGAAAAAGCACATCCAGACGTGTTCAATATATTATTGCAAGTACTTGATGATGGAAGATTGACAGATAACAAGGGCCGGATTGCTAATTTTAAAAACACGATCATTATCATGACGTCCAATATTGGTTCACAGATCATTCAGAAGAACATGGACAATCTGAACGAGGCCAATAATGATGAAATATTTGAAAACACGCGCCAAGAGGTCATGGCACTCATGAAACAAAGCATTCGCCCGGAATTCCTGAACCGGATTGATGATATTATCATGTTCAGGCCGTTGACCCGTGAAGAATTAGAAGATGTTGTAGAACTTCAGTTTGACCATGTCAGAACCTTGCTTAATAGCAATGGAAACCTCGAGATAACGCCCAAACTCAAAAAATGGGTGGCAACAACCGGATATGATCCACAATACGGGGCAAGGCCGGTACGCAGGGTCATCCAACGGAATATTCTTAATGAACTTTCAAAACAGGTATTGGAAGGAAATATCACTCCTGACAAAAAAGTAATCGTGGATATAGAAGGTGATAAAGTAGTGTTTAAGAATTAACCCGAAAAATTCACCGCGAAACGATAAAGATCGATATAAAACACTATTAAT
>CAYPTK010000146.1:0-2443 GCA_964413555.1 uncultured Bacteroidales bacterium
GTTTCTCGGGTTCCTGGTGTAAACGTATGATTTGATTGATAAAATCATAATTGCAGCCCCAGTATAAGTTATATGTTACTTTTACAGAACCGGGTACATCGTCAAACGTGTGCAGATAATGGATGTTATCCGTGTCAACAGGCCCGCCAACACCTATTTTTACATTATCAGCAGGAAAGTTTTTCAATACTTCACGAGCGGGTACTTCCAGGGGTTTATTCAGGATAAACCCGGCACTCCCTTTGTGATTATGTTCAGTTAATAAAACAACAGACCGTTTAAAATAACTGTCATTTAAAAATGGTTCTGATAACAATATTCTTCCCTGTTTTGGAAGCACCTTGTTGTGTTGAAACTTAAAAAAATCAATGTCAAGATGCATAATAAATCCCTTTTAATACATTACCTTGTAAAGATTAATAAAAAAAATCAATCCACAATGAATGTTATTCATAAATTAATGTTATTTTTTTATTAATTACGATAATAAACAGTAAACGTTGGAAGAAATTGATTTTTTTCTGGTCAAAAAAAAATCCTGTAGTATAATCATATTTTGGGTTAAATGCAATGGTTAAAATATTTTTCGCTGCTTTTTTCGGGTCATCACCCAGTGGCCCGCGTGCTGTCCGTAGCAGATTCGTGTCGATTACACCCGGGTAAAGGCAATTTACAGCATCAAACACGTATGCTTCTCCACCTTTATTTTGTATTTCCTGGTTTAATAGACAGCAATTTCTGTACCAATTTGATCATACATTACATGTGTATTTATATGTTAAAATGATTACTTTCGCGTTGTTCATTTATTAATATTAATTTTTTTATAATGCTTGTAAAAATACATCCCGAGCATCCCGGTGAACGTAAAATGAACCAGGTCATTGAAACCCTTCAGAAAGGCGGTATCATTTGTTATCCAACAGATACCGTTTACGGGCTTGGATGTGATATCTTCAACCGTAAAGCAGTTGAAAAAATAGCACGGGTAAAAAATGTTGATGTTAAAAAGGCTCATTTTTCGTTTATTTGTTATGATTTGAGCCATATTTCCGGTTTTACCAAAACATTGGATAATACAGTGTTCAAATTAATAAAAAATAATATACCAGGACCTTTTACTTTTATCCTGAATGCAAACAATAAGGTTCCGGCATTGTTTCAAAGCAGGAAAAAGACGGTGGGCATCAGGGTTCCTGATCATCCCATTCCCCTTGAAATCGTCAGGAGGCTGGGACATCCCGTCATGACCACGTCTGTGCTTGATGACGATGAGGTGATTGAATACACTACAAACCCCGGGTTGATCCACGATAAATTTGAAAAACAGGTTGACATCGTCATTGATGGAGGTCCGGGAGGTAATGTCCCGTCAACAGTAGTAGACTGTACAGGATCCGAACCGACTATCCTCAGGCAGGGGAAGGGGAATATTTAATGTTTGTACATCATGCCCGCTAACTTCGCTCCGCGTCTCAAAATTGCTCATTTACCCCGGTAAACCGCGCGTTTTGGTTCTTCGTGAGCCTCGTTGTCGAACATGATGGAACAAACACGTGACTTGATGGAGGGACACCATGTAGCAGTGACATATTTTTTAAAAAATAATAATAGACAAATGCAGAATAAATTACATTTATACAACACCTTAACCCGGGAGAAAGAATTATTCATTCCATTGAATCCCCCGTTTGTAGGGATGTATGTTTGCGGCCCTACTGTTTATAGTGATGCACACCTCGGGCATGCCAGGCCTGCCGTCATCTTTGATGTACTTTACAGGTATTTATTATATTTGGGATACAAAGTACGATACATACGAAACATCACGGATGTCGGGCACCTTGAGCATGATGCTGATGCCGGGGAGGACAAGATTGCTCAACGGGCCCGCCTCGAACAACTTGAGCCAATGGAAGTGGTTCAGCGGTATACCAATAGCTATCATCATAACATGCATCAGCTGAACGTGAAAGATCCGGGCATTGAACCCCGGGCAACAGGGCATATCATAGAACAACAACAGCTGGTAAAGAAACTCCTGGAAAATGGATATGCCTATGAAAGCAATGGTTCGGTGTATTTTGACGTGGAAAAATACAGCCGCGAACACGATTATGGTAAATTATCAGGACGGAAACTTGAAGACCTCATGGAACATACCCGTGAATTAAAAGGCCGGCAGGAAAAAAAGAACGGCTTTGATTTTGCTCTGTGGAAAAAAGCCGAACCGGTACACATCATGCGATGGCCATCGGAATGGAGCGAAGGATTCCCGGGATGGCATCTCGAATGCTCCGTGATGAGTGCAAAATACCTGGGGGAACAATTTGATATTCATGGCGGGGGAATGGACCTCATGTTCCCGCATCATGAATGCGAAATGGCACAATCTGTCGCCGCCCACGGGAAAGAAGGGCCTAAATACTGGGTGCATAATAAC
>CAYPTK010000146.1:2453-7472 GCA_964413555.1 uncultured Bacteroidales bacterium
AACCTCGCCGTCGACTGGAACAAGATCGTCTTCAACATGATTACCATCAAGGGCCAGAAAATGAGCAAGTCTCTCGGGAATTTTATCACGCTGGATGAAATGTTCAGCGGGACACATCAACTCCTTTCAAAAGCATTCTCTCCAATGACCATCCGTTTTTTTATGCTCCAGGCTCACTACAGGAGCACGGTGGATTTTTCAAACGAAGCGCTTGAAGCTGCCGAAAAAGGCCTCGAACGCCTGATAAACGGGGTGAAACTAATAGACGAATTAACCGCGTCCGACGCTTCATCAGTTGATGTTGAAGCGCTTGAGAAAAAGTGCCATGATGCCATGAACGACGACCTGAACACACCTGTTTTACTTTCACACCTGTTTGATGGCGTGAAAACCATCAATGCCATCAATGACGGGAATGAACAGGTGACTAAAGCAGGAATTGAAACATTCAAAAAAATATATCATGCCTTTGTATTCGACGTGTTGGGATTAACCGGTGATGAACATCAGGAAGAGAATGAACAGGACAAGGTAAAGCAGCTTGCTGATACCATCCTGAACATACGGATGGAAGCAAAACAAAATAAAGATTTTGCAACAGCAGACAAAATACGCGACCGGCTTAAAGCCCTGGGCATGGAGATTAAAGATAAACAAGGCGGGTTTGACTGGGAATGGAAATAGGGTATACAGGGGATGTCTCCATACCCGGGGCAATCTCGCGCTACTCTTATTGCCCGTGTAAACCTTATAAAGCCCGACAGTATTTTACCTTTAATGATTAAAACAATAAACAGATGCATGCATTTATAAATTCCACATTACATACATCATCTGTAGTCAACATCGGGGGTGTCCCTATGGGCGGGGTTCATCCGGTGAGGGTGCAGTCCATGACCAATGCCAACACGGCAGATACCTCTGCCGTGGTTGAACAGATTATTCGCGTCCATGAGGCAGGAGCCGGGTATGTCCGAATGACTGTCAGGAACATTAAAGAGGCAGAAAACCTGGAAGAAATAAAAAACAGGGTACAAAGCCTGGGATATACAATCCCGTTGATAGCAGACGTGCATTTCAACCCGGGAATAGCATATAAAGCAGCTGAAATTGTAGATAAGGTGCGTATAAATCCCGGGAATTTTGCAGAAACAAAGAATTCCTCCATCTCACCCGGTGATCAACCCGGGCATATCAGGAAACTGTTTTTGCCATTGCTTGCCATTTGTAAAATGCATGGCACGGTGTTGCGGCTGGGAGCCAATCACGGGTCATTATCTCCCCGGATCATTGATGAATTTGGAAACACGCCCCGGGGCATGGTGCAGTCCGTGATGGAATACCTGCAAATATGCATGGAAGAGAATTTTCATGATGTTGTAGTCTCTTTGAAATCAAGCAATACACGTGTTATGGTACAGGCAAACCGGTTAATGGTGAAAACAATGATGGATGCCGGCATGTATTTCCCCATGCACCTGGGAGTTACCGAGGCCGGGACAGGACTGGAGGGCCGCGTCCGCTCTGCCGTTGGAACCGGCACGTTATTAAGCGAGGGAATAGGCGATACCATCAGGGTGTCGCTAACAGAACCACCGGAAAACGAGATACCTTTTGCCGAAACCCTTGCAGCAATTTGTGCCCAACCATCCAAACGAATCAATACACCACTGCAACAAAACGCGTTGTTTGACCCGTTTAGTTTTCAAAAACGGGAGACCACACCCGTGCTTACGATTGGCGGGAACAATTTTCCTGTCGTGGTGGCCGGGATGAACATGTCTTCGTGCCAAATACGTCAACTGCAAGCCTCTGATTTGATGCCGGAATTTGTTTATCACCAACAGGCCGAAAACATGCAGGGAGAAATATCCCACTCCTGTATCATTCCATTGGAAGAATGGGAGCGTGCCGGGGCACGATTGCCATCCGGCACGTATCCATTAATTGATGCACGGGATGACGCGTTGAAACGGTTTAAGCATGACACCCCGTATTTTATTGAACTGGATGAAAAAAGCCTGAATGATGAACAGGCCATGAACACCCTGCAACCGGCCGGGGATTATGCCTGGGTTGTACATGTTCGTGAACAAAACATACCCGGCATTAAACAGGCCATGGCCCGGTATTTTGAAAACAACACGCGCCCCGTGATTTTCAGGCTGGGCTTTATGAATGAATCACGGGATGAATTCCTGGCAAGGGCTTCGTCTGTTTTTGGCAGTGTTTTACTCGACGGGATAGGCGACGGGATATGGATTGACAGCCTGGAAGAGACAGACCCGGGATGGATCATGAATGTTGCATTCAATATTTTACAGTCATCCAGGGTGAGGATGACACGGCCTGATTATATCTCGTGCCCCTCGTGTGGAAGAACATTGTTTGACATTCAGTCATCCGTGGAAAAAATAAAAAAAAGGACAGCTCATTTAAAAGGCATTAAAATTGCAGTAATGGGATGTATTGTAAACGGCCCCGGGGAAATGGCTGATGCAGATTATGGATACATCGGGTCATCAAACGGGAAAATTACTTTATTCAAAGGCAAAAAACCCGTCAAAAAAAATATACCACTGGAACAAGCCATTGATGAACTGATTCACCTGATCAATGCATCGGGTGACTGGTTTGAACCAGGGACGTGAAAAAAATAATAAATTTATAAAACAAACAATATGAATCAGACAGCAGCTTATTGGATCGGGGAATTAGGCCTTCAACCGCATCGTGAAGGAGGATATTTCAGGGAGAATTATCGTGCTAAAGAAGTGATCCCCAAAGAATCACTTCCTGAGCGATACGATGGTGACAGGCACTTTTCCAGCAGCATATATTTTTTATTACAGGAATATGATTTTTCAGCATTTCATAAATTAAAATCCGATGAAATATGGCATTTTTATGCCGGGGCGCCATTGAATATTTATCTTTTTGACAGCCAGGGCGAGCTGCAAACCATTACACTGGGGAATAATATTGCAAAAGGCGAAATAGCACAGGTGCTTATCCCTTACGGCCATTGGTTTGCTGCCGAACTTACACGCAAAGACAGTTATTGCCTGGCCGGGTGTACAGCATCGCCTGCTTTTGAATATGATGACTTCGAGATGGGAGACAAGAAACAGCTGACCAGGCTGTACCCCGGATATGCCCGGTTTATTGAAAAACTCACCAGGGAATAAACCAGGCTTTGGCAGGTATTTATATACATATCCCGTTTTGTAAACAGGTCTGCTATTACTGCGATTTTCATTTTTCTGCTTCATTAAAGGACAAGGGCCGAATGGCCAGGGCTATCCTGAAAGAAGCCGGGATGCAAAAGGATTACTTACGCGGGCAGCCTGTTAACACCATTTATTTCGGTGGCGGCACACCTTCCGTGCTTGATCCTGACGAGGTACAATCACTGCTTGATGCCGTGGTGAAACATTACCAGGTGACAGCAACCCCGGAGATCACGTTTGAAGCCAATCCCGATGATCTGAACGCGGAATATTTAAGCAGTCTTAAATCCATGGGCATTAATCGCCTGAGCATCGGCATCCAGTCGTTCCGCGATACAACCCTGAATTGGCTGAACCGCCGGCACGATGCCAGGCAGTCGTACCAATGCATTGATTTGGCACGAAAAGCAGGGTTTGATAACATAAGTATTGACCTGATTTATGGCATTCCCGGCATGACATCCAAAGAATGGGAACACCAGCTCAATGAAGCATTTGACATGAACATCCAACACCTGTCTGCTTACATGCTGGGCATTGAACCCAAAACCGTGCTTGACTATTATCTGCGAAAGCATCGCTTCCGGCCTGTAGATGACGACACCTGCATTGAACAACACCAGGTGCTGCTTGACAAAACCCGCCAGCACGGGTTCATCCCTTATGAAATATCGAATTTTGCACCCGGGGAATGGTTCTCGCGACATAACACCGGGTATTGGAGAGGAGCCGTTTACCTGGGGCTGGGCCCCTCGGCACATTCCTATAACCGCGCCACGAGGCAATGGAACATAGCATTCAACAAAAAATACATGGAAGCTATAGAGCAGGAGAGGATTCCCTGCACCGCGGAAACAATAGACACCAAAACAGCCTACAATGATTATGTCTTAACCAATATCCGTACCATATGGGGGCTTGACCCTGATTATGTACGCGACACCTTTGGCGCGCTATACGAAGCACGCGTGCTGGATGTCCTTGCCGGTTACATGGACACGGGAACCGTGGTATGCAAAAACGGCACTTACATCCTTTCAGACCAGGGCCGGTGTATTGTTAATACTGTGGCAGAAGATTTGTTCGTGGGGTGAGATGAACTGCTGGTTTACTGCTCCACAAAAATCTTTCTGCTTTAACATGAAGGGATTAACAGTTTAAAAGGATTTATATTTTTTTATTCTTTGTGAATTTATATAATATGGTTATTTTTTTGTTTTTTCTTATTTTTTTTCACAATTATCAACATATTTTTTAAATAATACATAATAATAATTTTCTATAGTAATAATTAAAGAATAAAAAATACCGATTAAATTTAGGCTAACTACAGCAGCGATTGTTAAATTATTTGATAATTTTAATGCAAAAGAATATGCTAATGCGGCAATAAATAATTTCCAGCGTAAATTGTCTTGATGTATTCTGTATAAAATAGCATGCTTATATATATCTTTATCAGAGATATGTTTTTTAGATTTGCTCATTTTTTATGAATAATATTTTCATAATAAAATCACATAAATATAACAAAAAAAAACTTACATTCATATGAGTGATTTCCATCAAAAATTATATAAGATCGTAACAAAAGGTTCGCATGGTTCAAAGGTCAATTTGTATTTTGATTACGGGATCATGTGGTTAATCATTTTAAATGTTATAGCGATCATTATAGAAACGATTTCAGGAATAAACAAAACATTTTTAGATGTAAGTGATAAATAATTTTTAAAATAGTAAATTTGAATATTTTTAACACTAAAAGTGTAAACATATTTTAGTAAAA
>CAYPTK010000147.1:0-7387 GCA_964413555.1 uncultured Bacteroidales bacterium
ATATTATTGTTGATTTAACCATTAACACGAGTCAACTATTGGCCCTTAATACTGCATATGATGGCGGACAGTCATATTATGGTGATGCTTTTGTTTCCGGTATCTCGAGACTTAAAGGTGATTCGGATAATTTAAATATTGATATTTCTGTTCAGACACTTAAAAATACTGATATTAGTATTCCCATAAGTGGAGGTGGTATTGTTGAGCAAAAAGATTTTATCACCTTTGTGAATAAAGATATCGATTCGGTAAAGAAAGAACCGGTAGAAAAAACAGAAGAAAAATCTTCCAATTTAAATTTAAATATAGATTTAGGTATATCACAACATACAATTTCAAAGATAATATTTGAATCGGAATCCATTGGTGTTATCGAATCAAGGGGAGAGGGAGATTTAAAAATTGGATTAGATGATGAAGACCAGTTTAATATTTACGGGTTATATAATATTATCGAGGGAGAATATTTATTCACCCTTCAGAACCTTATTAATAAAAGATTTAAAATTGAACAGGGAGGCAGGATTGAATGGGATGGATCACCTTTAAACGCGAACATTGATATCAAAGCAGTATATGTTGTTAAAACAACATTGAATAATTTATTTTATACTGATACAACGAATCTTTACCGTGAAAGAATACCTGTTGAATGTCAAATTTTATTAAGTGGCAGGTTGAAAAAACCGGATATTGAATTTGCTATTGATGTCCCAACATTGGAACCTGAATTACAGCATCAGGTAACAAGTATTTTAAATTCAGAAGAAAAAGTAAGTAAACAGTTTTTGGCTCTATTGATATTCAATAATTTTATCCCTCCGCAGGAAGAAGTATATACAACGTATAATGGCAATTCATCAAATATAGGTGCCAGGAATGTTGGAATAACTACTACAACAGAGCTTTTATCCTCTCAATTAAGCAATTGGTTGTCTCAGATTAGTGAAGAAGTTGATGTTGGTGTTAATTACAGGCCTGGCGATGAGATTAACACGGATGAAGTTGAAGTTGCATTGTCTACCCATATTTTAAACGACAGGGTGAGCATTAGTGGAAATGTGGACGTGGGAGGCAACAGGGTTACAACAAGA
Source organism: uncultured Bacteroidales bacterium (assembly GCA_964413555.1). Classification (GTDB taxonomy): domain Bacteria; phylum Bacteroidota; class Bacteroidia; order Bacteroidales; family JBBRXJ01; genus CAYMKE01. Next base: position 1,098 of record CAYPTK010000147.1, read on the forward strand.
GAAGCCCCCCCCCCGTCAGCCAGTAACATCGTGGGAGATTTTAATGTAGATGTAAAATTGAATAAAAGCGGAAAGTTGCGCCTTAAGGCTTACAATAAAGTAAATGAAAATTTGTTATATGAACAGGGGCCATATACACAAGGGGTGGGAATAACTTACAAAGAAGATTTTGATACCTTTAAAGAATTATTAAAAAAATACTTAAACAATAAATCAAAAAAAAGCGAATAAAATTAAATTTTTGCTAATTTTAACATATACTTTTATCTGTTGAAGAACCAATCATTAAATTAATTAACTATGATCAATTTATTTTTCTTGCAAATTACAGGTAACGACACGTTACAAGCGGGTGTAAACCAAACTCAGAGTGCCTCTCTTTCTTATTTTGATTTGGCAATAAAGGGTGGATGGGTCATGGTACCCATTGTTCTACTGTCAATTGTCGCTATTTATATTTTTATTGAACGATATTTCATCATTAAAGTTTCTTCAAAAGAAGATTACAATTTCATGAATCGTGTAAAAGATTTGATATATGATGACAAAATTGATTCCGCCATAACACTATGCCAAACCGAAAACACGCCAACTTCCCGGATGATTGAAAAAGGTATTCAACGTATTGGAAGGCCATTGCAGGACGTGACAAGTGCCATTGAAAATGTTGGAAAGCTTGAAATATCAAAGCTGGAAAAAGGATTACCCATTCTTGCCACGATAGCCGGGGGGGCTCCCATGATTGGATTTCTTGGTACAGTAATGGGGATGATAAGAGCATTTTATGATATGGCAAACGCGGGAAGTGGAATTAATGTAGGATTGCTTTCAACAGGAATTTATACTGCTTTGGTAACTACCGTGGCAGGCCTTATCGTTGGTATTATAAGCTATTTTGCTTATAATTACCTCGTGGCAAGGATTGAAAAGGTGATTTTTAATCTTGAAGCGAATACTACTGAATTCCTTGATCTCTTGAACGAACCAGTGAAATAATACAAATATACCAGGATTTATGGATTTAAAAGGCCGAAATAAGATAAATACCAGTTTCAGCATGTCATCAATGACAGATATTATTTTTCTGTTATTAATTTTTTTCATGCTGACATCTACATTGATTGCTCCAAATGCATTGAAATTATTATTGCCCCGGAGTAACAACCAAACAGATGCCACACCGGTGGTTTCTGTCTCCATTACCGAAGATTTGAAATACTACATCGGGCAAAAGAGAGTGGAATTTATGAACCTGGAAACAATGCTTCACCAGAAACTGAGAAAAGAAGAAGATCCGGTGATTTCATTGCATGCAGATAAAAATGTACCGATCAATGAAGTGGTTAAAGTGATGAATATAGCTAAAAACAACAGGTATAAGCTCATTTTAGCTACCCGGCCCGAATAATAATTTATTGTTTTTAATATGAATGAAAAAGCAAGACATAGAAAAGGAATTATTGGAACGGTAATTTTTCATACTGCCGTTGTCATCTTTTTTATTCTTGCCGGGTTTACTAAACCGAAAGAATTACCTGGTGAAGAAGGTATCCTGGTGAATTTTGGTTATGATGAAACAGGATTTGGACAAATAGAGCCGGCCGAGCGGCAAGAATTACAAGAAAGTGAATCGTCTTCTTCTGCATCACGATCAACAGAAGAAAGCCAGGAAGAAATCATGACTCAGGATTTTGAAGAAGCCCCTGTTTCGGAACAACAAGCAAACGAAGATGAAGAAGAGGAACGGTTAGAAGAAAATATATCAGAGCAGGAACATGTTGAAGAAGAGGAACAGGAAACTGAACAAGAACCCACGATCGATGAAAGTGCATTATACAGCGGAAGAACTGATAATGAAGAAGCAGGAAACGAAGGCATTTCAGAAGGAGAAGGCAACCAGGGAAGTATCACGGGTGAAGAAAATGTGAATAATTATGCCGATGCCAACAGTAGAGGAGGAGATGGTATTTCTTTCAGCCTGGCCGGGAGAAATCCACAAGTATTGCCAAAACCCGAGTATCAATTTCAAAAAGAAGGAAAAGTAGTTGTCGAAATTAAAGTAAACCAGGAAGGGAAGGTAATTACAGCTATCCCCGGTGTTAAAGGGTCTTCAACATTGGATAGTTATTTACTTAAAGTTGCAAAAAAAGCAGCACTCAGGTCAAGCTTTAATCGCGACCCCAATGCTCCAAATGTCCAAAAAGGGACAATAACCTATTACTTTAAGCTGAATTAATCCCACGTTTTATTTGATACATATTGGGGTTGTACAGGGTTGAACAAATAACTTATACACGGTTATTAAAAAAAATATTCATAGCATTAGCAGTAGTGGCTTCAGCTACCACGGGAACATCTACATCAAATAGTTCTGCTATTTTATTTGCTATAAATAAAAGGTAAGCACTTTCATTTCGTTTTCCTCTTTTAGGGGCAGGTGAAAGATAAGGAGCATCTGTTTCGAGTACAATATCCTGTAAAGAAAGTTTGCTGATGATTTCAGGCAGGCCGGAATTTTTAAAGGTAACAATGCCACCGACACCAATTTTATATCCCATCTCAACAATTTGTTGAGCCTCTTCCAGGCTTCCTTTAAAACTATGAAAAACCCCGTTAATGTTATTATATTGTCTTATGATTTCTATACTTTCTTTCACGGCATCGCGGGTATGCACAACGATTGGCAAACCATGTTTTTGGGCCAATTTAATTTGATAAACTAGTGCATCTTCTTGTTGTTGTTTAAATGTTTTATCCCAATACAAATCCAGGCCGATTTCACCAATTGCATAAAACGTTTTCTCTTCCAGTTGGTTCTCGATAGTCTTTAATTCTGTATAAAAATTTTCATTTACAGAATTGGGATGGAGTCCCATCATTGGGAAACAATGATCAGGAAAAGCGGCACATGTATCCAGCATGGGTGTAATGGATTCAGCATCAATGTTGGGCAGAAGGATTTTTTGTACTCCTTGTTTTATTGCCTTCCGGATTACCTCATCGCGATCATTTTTAAACTGGTTAAGAAACAGATGAGAATGTGTATCTATGAATATCATACAATAAGGATTGATGTTTTATTTTCGCCAAAAAGCCGGGGTAAGAAGAATAAGTACGGTGAATAACTCGAGTCTTCCGATCAGCATAAGAAATGATAAAAACCATTTGGCGATAAATGAAAGATGAGCAAAATTTTCAACCGGCCCTACTTTTCCTATTCCAGGGCCAATGTTTCCAAGTGTGGCAGCTACAGAGCCAAATGAAGTTTCAAAATCATTTCCGAGGAAAGCCATGAAAACTACACCCACGGCAAACGTGAGGATATACACGGAAATAAATGCCATGATATTCGTGAGAATCTCGGGTAAAATGGATTTTGTATCCAGCCTCACCGGAACAATTGCACTTGGATGCACGAGTCTTTTTAATTCCATATAACAATTTTTTATAAAGATCACGATCCTGGCTACTTTAACACTACCACCAGTAGAACCTGCCGATCCTCCTAAAAACATTAATAAAAAGAGCATTACAATAAGAAAGGGATGCCATTGCAGGTAATCAGACGTGACAAAACCGGTGGTAGTGATGATGGATACCACCTGGAATACTGCACTTCTGAAAGATTTTTCAAGTCCCAGGCCCTGAGTATTAAATAGCGTGATGGTTGCCAATAATGTAGCAACGATAATGAACCCGATATAAAATTTAAATTCTTCGTTTTTTAAAAGTTTCGAGAATTTCCCGTTTAGTGCAAAATACGAGAGCGTGAAATTTGTGCCCGCGAGAAACATGAAAAACGTGATGACGTATTGAATATATGCTGAATCGTAAAATGCAATGCTGGCTTGTTTTGGTGAATAACCGCCTGTAGCCATGGTGGTAAAACCATGACATATAGCGTTAAATAAGTCCATGCCACCAAAACGCAAAAGGATGATTTCTGCTACTGTAAATAAAATATAAATAACCCACAACCGTTTCGCGGTTTCTTTAACACGCGGGTGAATCTTATCGGGCGTGGGTCCAGGGACTTCTGCAGAAAATAACTGCATTCCTCCTACTCCTAATATGGGTAATATGGCAAGTGACATAACGATAATTCCCATTCCACCAAGCCATTGTGTCATGCTTCTCCAGAAAAGGATGTGGTAAGGAAGTGCTTCGATATCATTGAGTATTGAAGCACCTGTAGTGGTAAACCCGGATATACTTTCAAAAAAAGCATTACAGAAATCTGGGATAGAATTACTAATGATGAAAGGCAGTGAACCGAATAATGAAAATAAAACCCAGCCGAGGCTGACAATTAAGTATCCTTCTCTTTTCCCGAAATTCACGTCTGCCCCACGGGTGCTTAGATATATGATTGTACCGCAGAGAGATGTGATAACGGCAGAAATAAGCATGTACGTGAAATGTTCTTTATAGATGAGGGCAACTGATATACAGGAGAGCATAAAAATTCCTTCAACAATTAAAAGAGCACCTAAAAGATTGAATACAATTTTTGAATTGATCATGATATTGCAAAAAGTGATATATTAGTCAAAATATTTTCCAATTTCTTTTAAGACTGATGGCAAAGCAAAAACAATAACACGGTCGTTGGGTTGTATTTTTGTGTCGCCTTTTGCAATAAAACTGTTATCGCCTCTCGTGACACCTCCAATGATTGCATCTTCGAGGAAACTGATTTCATTTAAATTGCCTTTGGTTACTTTTGCATTAGGTTTAACAATGAATTCCATAACTTCTGCCTGCGTACCTCTTAAACATTTTACAGAAGTTACTTCCCCGGTTGTCGTAGTGGTAAACCTGAAAATACGGCTTGCCGAGCTAATTTTTTTATTTACAATGGCATCAATGCCCAGGTTTTCAGCAAGGTCTATATAATTAAAATTTTCTACTTCTGCAATGGCTATAGGTACACCGAGGCTTTTCGCGTGCAGGCATGACAAGATATTGGTTTCAGAACTTCCCGTTACAGCGACAAATGCATCCATGTGGCTGAGTTTTTCTTCTCTTAGTAATTCAAGGTCTCTTCCATCGCCATTGATCACCAACGCGTTTTTTAATGAATTTGATAAGCGGTAGCTCTTTGACCTGTCCATTTCAATAAGTTTGATATTATGATGGTTACCAAGTCCTTCAACAATATTTTTTCCTATTCTGCTACCACCTATTATCATAATGCTATTTGCAACACCTTTTTCTTTCCCGGTATCTCTCATTAATTCTGTAATTCCTGGTTTATTAGCAATTACATAAATAATATCATTCACCTGTATTTTATCTTCTCCTTTAGGAATGATCGTATCACCATTCCGCTTAATAGCGACAGCTCTGAATAAAGAACTTTCATTCTCCTGAACTACATCATTCAGTGTTTTATTAACAATTTGGGAGTTTTCATCTTCAATTTTCAGAACATACAAATTCAATTTTCCTCCTGAAAATTCTACTGAATCAGATGTTCCGATTTGATGCAATAAACCTATAACTTCTTTAGCTGCAATGCTTTCGGGGAATATCATGTAATCTATCCCCAGGTCATGAAAGTGTGACCTGTACTTCGTTTCAATGTATTCCTGGTTGTCAATCCGAGCGATAGACCTCTGGGCACCAAGTTTTTTTCCCAAAATAGCAGAAGTAATATTAGTCTCTTCGGAAGCAGCAACGGCAATCAGTAAGTCAGCTTTTTGAATGCCTGCATCAATAAGCGTTTCAATAGATGTAGCCGATCCAAAAATAGTTAAAACATCCATGCTGGCGCTCAGTACTTTAAGCTTTTCTTCATCAGTGTCAATTACAACAATATCATGTTGTTCATTGCTAAGCATTTTGCCTAAATGGATGCCAATTTCTCCCGCTCCTGCAATTATGATATTCATTATGTGTTTTTATGTTTCACTTTATTTCGCGATCATTTAGTGATGTATAACCTGAAAAAATGGACATTCTTATCTTTATTGAGTTTAGTTCTAAAAGACGAAACAAGTACAATATTTATTATAATTTACAGCAAATTAATATAATCTATCCTTAAAAAAACAAATGTTTTGTATATTTTTTTCATATTGTTTTTGGTTTTATTCGTGGGAAAAACATGAAATAAATATATTATCAAATAGTTATGTAATAAAAAATAAATAAAATTTTTATTACATATCTAATACGAATTAAATTGAAAAGAGTTTAAAAAAACATGTTTTTTTGTTAAGAAACCAACGTGTTTAAACCCAAATTATGTATTAGAACTTCGTAATGAGCATTAAAAATACGATAAA
>CAYPTK010000148.1:0-7384 GCA_964413555.1 uncultured Bacteroidales bacterium
CAAATATACAATAAATTCTAAAAAATCTGCTTAAAAAATTTATTTTTCTTATATAACTTATAATATATAGTGAGGTATCTGATTTGAACCAGTTTTATTTATTATTGGTTTATTAAATTATTCATTCAAGGATTGCCTCGCTTGTAAGTTCATCCACTTTATTAATTAGAGTCTTAATATTTACCGGTTTATCCATAAAATATGCTGCTCCACCATTTAATACCTTATTTTGTATGTTTTCATCTGTAACGGCTGATATAACTATTACAGGAATATTTTTCATATTTTCATGTTTTTGTATTTCTTCTAAAAATTCAATACCACTTATCCCTGGCATTATAAGGTCTAAGAGTATTAAGTCTATTTGAACTTCATTGAGGATTCTGTATGCTTCATGCACGTCTAAAGCAGTATACATAGAATATTGATTATTATTCAATACTGCTTCTAATAACACGTTATTTGTCATTGAATCATCTATTGCTAATACATTTTTGTTATTCATAGGTATGGGTTTTTTTGTATGGCTTTCAAGTAAATAAGGGTATATATTAGTTTTAATTGTTTAATTGCTTGAATATAAGTATACAATAGGATAAATAATTGGTTTAAAGAGATATTTAAATAATTCATATACAATACAAAAATATCAAGGAAAGAGTGAATATGGAAACCATGTTAGGTGATATATGTTACCAGTCAAAAATGATTTGTATCATCATATTTTTTTTCATATCTTTGAAAATATTTTTTATATGCATGAATAATCCACTATCAAATACAGATTTCAATATCCCTTATAAACACTTGTTGAATCCCACTGATCAGCAGTTGTTAGAAAAGCATAGTCATTTTATTGATTTTTCTTCTAAAAGCATAATATTTCGTCAGCAAACACGCTTTTCAGATGTCATGTTTATTCATAAAGGACTGGTTAAGCTATATAAGAAGGAAAGAGAAGACAAGGAACATATTATAAAGCTTTCAAAAGAAGGAGAATACATTGGTATGTCTAGTATATTTGGTAGCGAATTATTTGAATATTCTGCCAGTTCAGTGAAAGATAGTAAAATTTGTTTTATTGAATATGATGCATTTATGACTGTTTTTCGTAATAACAATGCTTATGCAGAAATGATTGTATCTGAAATTAGTAAGGAGGCACTTTTTATATTAGATAAGTTATTGAATCAGGTTTACAAGCAATTACCAGGCCGTATCGCTTCTGTTTTATTATATTTTGCTGAAAGCATTTATAATTCAAATAGTTTTGAATTTCCATTAACCAGGAAGGAATTGGCTGAATTGACCGGTACAACAAAAGAGAGTTTTATCCGTACGCTTACAGAATTCAAAAATGATAAAATTATTACATTGAATGGTAGCAATGTGAAAATTAATAGTATGGAGATTGTTAAAACACTTGACAGGTTGGGTTAAATTGATTAATCCCGATATTATTTAATTTGGTTATCCGTTTTTATGCCTAATGATTACAATTCATTTTCTTCATTTACCCCGAACCATACAATGGGAGTGAAGCAAATCAATTGCTCCCTATAGGACTTGGGGTAAAACAATCATTTACATGAGTAAACTCCTTATATTTCCATCTTCGCGAGTCTTGAAGCCTCCATTATAAATTTTTTAATACATGCAGACATATTTTCAGGAGGTTCCATCTGACCATGAAAAATCAAAATAAAAACAGATGAACCGAGCCATGACAAATACGTTGACACGCACGCTGGATGATTACTTTGGCTTCATTAAGTAATATATAGTCAGTAGATTAAAAGATCATGGCGAGTTCCCCCGCCGTTAGCGGCGGCAAGCTATCTGACCATTTAAAAAATAAAAAAATATACAGATGAAATCTGACTTTATAGCTTGGACACTGACATTATGGACAACCACTATTTAATATTAAACACGTGTTATAACCTAAGTTTTTTTGTTTTCTGCTATCTATTTTTCATTTTATTCCTTAGTTCTTCTCCTTTAGGGTTTTTTTTTATGATTTTCATATTTGAGACATTTAATTTAGAATAAGGATTCGTGGATCCTATAACTTCAAATTCAGTACGCCTGTTTTGTGCTCTTCCTTCTTCTGTTTCATTCGTGGCGATAGGTTTACTTTCACCATATCCTTTAGCCCTGAGTCTTTTTTTATCAATTCCCTTGTTCTGGAGATAATTAACAACACTTTGTGCCCTTCTTTGTGATAATTCTTTGTTGTATTCATCACTTCCTTTACTGTCTGTATGTGAACTCAACTCAACAATAATATCAGGAGTTTCCTGTAGAATTTTGAATATAGTGGTATCAATTTTATTTTTAGCCTGTTCTGTTAACGAAGAACTGTCAAATTCATAATATATATTGTAAACAATGGGTTCGTCTGGTATTTTAAACAGGAATGCATCTTTATGGAGGGTATCAGAACGTTCCATCTCTTTGGTATTTAAGCTCACCATTTCATAAAAATATCCATCTTTTTTCAAAAGTACCCTGTATGTTTCATTAGGATCAAGCGGAACAAAATAATCGCCATTTTCATTGGTCGTGTCAGAATACAGGAATGTCATGGAACTATCTGTTTCGTCCCAATAATAAACTTCGGCAAGCGCGTTGTTTAATGGTGTTTTTTGAGAAGTATCTTTTTTAATGTAATTAGCACTTGGTGGAACTTCAAATATTTGCCCGGTTAAAGCAATGTTAATGAAATCTTTATAAAAAACAGAAAAAATATCATCACAACAATTTGGATGCAATAATTCTACAGTACCATCCCTGTTCGATATAAAAAATGCTTCTTCTCTTTTCCATGGGTTTATCGAATAATAAGATTCATCAGCTCCGGTATTCACTGGATATTTTAGATATTCTTTGTTTTTCCATCTTCTGCCATTCCCCCTTATTTTATAAATATCATATCCACCATAGGGTGATTTGTCATCAGAACTATAATATAACGTCCGTGAATTTTGATCAAAATAAGGTGATATTTCATTTCCTTCAGTATTAATATATCTACCACCAACATTATCTACACGTTTAAAAATACTGTCGCGTGCATCAAATATGCTAAACCATATATCCCATCCTCCCTGGCTTCTTACAGGGCGGTCGGAAACAAAATAAAGGATTTTATGCTTTCTGCGATATTTGGTAATATAACCTACCGTGGGTTGTGTAGATGAATAATTTTCTATGTTTACAGGTGCGCCTAATTTTTCTGGTGAGGACCATCCATCGTTTTCTTTTTTACTTACATAAATATGGCAAATCATTTTATTATTCCAATTGGGTTGACATTTTGCAAAATAAAATTCTTTGCCATCCGGGGAAAAAGATCCGTTACCAGTATTAGCATTAGGAAAGTTGAATTGTTCATTAAATTCTCCGTCAAATGCCCATTCATTTTCTCCTGTTCTTTTGGCCTGATAAAATTTTCGGACAGGCCTCTTTTGTATCTTTTCTTCTTGTTCAATTTCAATTGTTGGCAATGTATCTGCTCTTAATGAACCATATATCAGTTTCTTATTATTTAATAATAAAGGATTGAATTCAATATGTGCCTTGTTGATTGATGTGTCAAGATGAAATATCTCTACATTTAATGGATTTTGTATTTGCTCAAGAACGTTATTAAGCATTTTAATTTCATCCATGAGATCCCTGCGACTATATTTATATCCTTTGTATTCATCTTCAAATGTTTTTAGCTTTTCGAGAGCCAGTTCATATTTCCCTTTATTTTTTAATATTTGAGCATATCCATACAAAGCTTCTGTATGTTTTTCAGGACTTTTTTCATATACTTTTTTAAAATATTTTTCAGCTTGGTTGTAATTTCTTGTCCTCTGATAAATTTTAGATAGTTTCAACATCATGTCATAATTCGTGGAGTCCAATTCGCAATAGCGTTCATAAAATTCAATTGCTTTATACGTGTCACCCATTTGAAGCGCTTCAGCACCAAATTTTAGCAATTGACGTTGAGAAAGGTCATTTACAGATATATTTCTTACCTGGGCAAAGCTAACAGCATGAAAAAAAATAATAAAAATAAAGCTTATTAATATTTTAGAATATTTAGTATATTTCACAGGGTATGTTTATTTTTTTGATTTTTGTACTAATTGCTCTATAAATAATTGATAACTCAAATCCGGCAGGATTATTTTGTGTTGTTTTTAATTCAGACATATTTACATCATAACTAATTGCAGCAAGCCAATTGCCATAATTTATTCCGGCCGAAAAAATCATGGCATCATAATTTTCAAATCCATCTCTCAAATGCCAGCCTATAAACAGGGATCTTTCAAGAAAATATTCATCAAATATAAATCCAAAATTACTTCCCATTATCATTTCAGATGCTCCTGAACGCCCCATGTACATAATACGAGGATGTACAAATATTTTTTCTTTAATGTCTAATCTTGATCCGGCATGAAATACCTGACGGATTGGAAGTGTATTGTCTTCACTAATAAAAGATCCTTTTGGAAAGTTTACATGAAAAAATGCAATTCCTGCTTCTGGTGTTGCGATACCAAATTTTTTATCCCAACCTATTCCTATATTGATATCTAAATAATTGAATTGCTCTTTGTATAAAGGTTCACCTGTCCCAAGATCAGAATTAAAATGTCCCTGGGAAGGATCATACTGATCAGGGAAAGAAATATTTTCTGTTGGGAAATGTACATTAATGTATCCTATTTGCAGGCCTCCATGAAGATGATGTCCTAAAAGGTTTTTATGATATGCACCGGCTAAATATGCACCATTTACATTCATGCTGGCATAATTAGATCTGTCATGTAATATATGGAACCCGGCGGTTAAATGTTGTTGTTTATACATTACCTGATGTTCAAAAGCCAATGCTATCGTACTATATGGAGAAATTGACCCCCATTGGCTTCTCATGTTGTTTATTAATCTCCAGTCACCTTCAAAATTGCCATTATTTGATGGATTCAGGTTATATGGAGCAAAATAAAATTGAGAGAAATGAAGATCCTGGCTAAATGTATTGACTGACAATAATCCAAAAAACAATACAAATAAGTATAATATTTTTGTACCCTTTGTTTTATTCATATCATGAAATAATAACCTCATACGATAATAAGTGTTTTTTAAAGTTTCGCAAATATAATAGATTTTTTTTAAAGAAATTAATATTTAATTAAAATATTAATTGGTGCCTGACTCTAAAGTCGGGTGTTTAGATCATAATGTTTGATAGCAAGGCTCGTGAAGCCACAAGATGCGAGGTTTCCCGACGTGAATGAACAATTTTTGGGAAAGCGTAACGAAGCCTGCCCCGTAAGTAAGAATGACTGTATCGGGGGCAGTGGACATTATGGACAAACACTAAATAAAATACCATGCTACAATTCAATGTTTTTGAAATGAAATGAATGCAATAAAATAATCGGGAATAGTATCCACATGATATAAACAAAATGACTTTAGGCCTATGATTTAATTCTTCAATGAAATAGTTAAATGTTCATTGAAACAACTTCTTATAACATATAGAGCAATTTATATACTCAACAGGTAAAAAGGCAACGCGATCATCATGAGTAATAAAATAATTAATACAACTTCAATGCGTTTTAGCCATTTTAATTTTTTTGCAGAATGCATGTTTCTGAAAATATTCATTATTATGTTTTTTGTTTGTCAATATATAATACAAATTTAGGGTAAACAGGTAAAATAAATATATACCAGTGAAACATTTTTTGTATTTATGTTACATCCTTGTTTTTTATAGTAGTAAAATAATAAATATTAATGAACTATAAATCTATGATTTTTTTCTAATTTGTTTCGATAAATGATTTTTATGATATAGATCCCTTCATGAATTGACCCCCTGTTTAATAATTTTATTTTGTTGTGGCCTTTTGAATAATTCGTTAGATGTTTTTTGAATTTTAAATTGCCAAAAATATCATAAATTTTTACATCACGGATTTCATGATTCTTTGGGATATTTAAATATATGTTCCCTTTTTCCAGGGGATTCGGGTAGATGAAAGAATTTGTATTAATAAATCCCTTATCCATACCTGTACTGTTGCATGAAGACGCATCCTGAGGCCATATTCCATGATCCGGACACCATGTTACCCCCATTCCATCTACTTTCCCTTTGAAATCGGTGTTGGGATTGAAAAGACTTTGATGTGCATATTGGTCGTCCCATGGAAAAGAATAGAAACACAGCCATGACATTTCCATGTCATTTTCATAAAATTCAATCAATTTACCATTGTATTCTAAACTACCCTCTAAAGTACTATCTCTTTCAAATTCTGTTATTATAAAAGAATACCCCTGGTCCTGTAACTGGGGGATAACATTAAGTTCTGTTGCAGAGGCATAATTAGGGTTTTGATGTTTTCTTGCATGTAAACACCAGTAATACCCGTGATAAGCAATGGTCGCGTTGCTAAAATCTACACCCCCTGTCTCAAGCGCGTTTATGTCGGCTTGTAAATATTGAATATTAGGGATTCCGCTATAAGACATGAACATAACATGAGTTAGCGGTGCAGCATCCCTTATAATATTGTATGCTTCGATTTCCATGTTAATAGTTGAATCATGTGATGCACTATTGCAAACAAATTGAGCTTCATTTTGTATTTCATAAATCACGTGTGTTTCGTCAGCATACCTGGGTGCATAGTAATTCCAGAAATTCATTACCTTTAAAGAATCAAAATGACCGTTTTTATCCCATCCTCCAATGGTTATAACCAGGTAAACCCCTGCATCACTTGTCCATTTTACAAGACTATCTGCTAATGGTTGATATCTCCCGGTTGGAGTAGCATACCAGCCGCAATAAAAATGAAAAGCATTCATCCCATATTCCGTAGCCGCTTTCGTGATACCTTCTTTGGTGCCGGATTTAATACTCGATGGATTGTAATGATAATAATCTGTAGCAATATAACAGCCTCTTAATCGCGAACCATTATCCGCTACTACTGTACCATTGGATAAATAAGGACGTCCACGTTGTTGGGCAAATAAAACCATTGTTATTAATAAAAGACCGGTGAATAATGTGATTTTTTTCATCTGTTTATATTTTTAATGCATTTAATATCCATTAAATTATGTTTTCTGTTTAACATAGTATTTTTAAGCTTTACACTCAATATAATCATGCGCGTGTGTTTAAAAAATACTTTGTCATGGACGTTTCATATGTTTATATTTTATTTTTTTCACTTCGTTCATGAAGATACCTCGCTTAGTTCAATGTTTATATAGAGTTCATCATAAATGTATTGAATTGACTTTGCAATGTTTAATATAGACAATCAATGCGCATACTATA
>CAYPTK010000149.1:0-7352 GCA_964413555.1 uncultured Bacteroidales bacterium
ATAATGTAGTGTATGACATGTGGAGCACCATACATCTTAATTATGGTGATGGCGGCGGCGACATGAACCATATAATTTATAATAATACACTCGTGTCCCAAAATAAATCTTCTACATTCATCAGGGGGCCTTTCAACTTTAGTGGTGGAGGAGATAAAACCGGTTTGGTAATACAAAACAATATTTGCTGGATATATACACCACCTGCAAAAGGCAATTACTCGGTGTTTAGCGGCCAATATAATGGAGCAAGCTTTGATTCATCTAATAATGTAATCGATGCGGATCCATCTTTTGTAAGTTATCCGGATGATTTGCAACTGACAGCATCTTCAACAAATTGTATTGATAAAGGGATTACCATACCTGATTATACCCGCGATGGAGCAACCGTTCCTGCACATAATGACCCTATGTCAGGTTCTTCCATAGATATTGGTGCATATGAATACGGACAACCGAAATGGACAGCCGGGGCAACCACCACCACGTATACATTAACCATCGAATCGGCCAATGGAACCGTCACACCCACCTCAGGTTCTACGTATACTGAAAATACAAATGTTCAGGTAGAGGCCAGTGGCAATTCGGGGTACGTGTTTGACCACTGGACAGGAGATGTTGACGCTGGTAGTGAAAATGATAATCCGCTTACCATTACAATGGATTCGGATAAGACCATCACGGCAAATTATTCATCTGTAAATACCTATACATTAACAACCGATAATGATGGAAATGGTTCGGTTATTTTAAATCCTTCTGGAGGTACTTACAATGAAAATGACACCGTACAGGCAACACCGGATCCGAATACCGGATACGTATTTGATAAATGGACAGGTAATGTTGACGTGGCAAATGAATCAGATAATCCTTTGAGCGTAGTTATGGATATGAATAAATCCATTACTGCAAATTTTGTTGCTTCAACAGGTTCTACCATCAAGATATATGCAGCAGGGAGTAATAACCAGGAAGACATGGAATTATTGATTGATGATAATGTGGTGGCCAGTTACCAAAGCATTGGCGGAGATGCCAGTACTCCAACCTATGTGGAATTTGTTTATGATGCCACTGAAACAGTGACAGGCGGACAGGTGAAAGTTAAATATCATAATGATTGGGAATGTGGAGGCGACCTTCGCGTAGATAAAATCATTATTGACGGGGTGGCCTATGAATCTGAAGATGCCTATGCAACAGGCTCATGGACTGCTGCAACGGGCTGTGGCGATGCTGACCATGAATGGTTGCACTGCGATGGGTATTTTCATTATGATCAAGTAGTAGGGAATGACAGGTTGTTCATTGAAGAAACCAATATTTTTCCCAACCCATTTGAACAAGGGGTGCTTAAGATCCGGCTAACCGGTAATGTTGGTGAAATCGTAAACATATCTGTTAAAAATATTTTTGGTGAAACAGTATATGAAAAAAACGTTTGCATGAATAGCAAACAAAATATGATAGAAACACTCAACAGGAAAACACTTTCAGAAGGAATGTATATTATACAAATTGATCATGCAAATCAGCAACAAAATTTCAGGCTGATTGTCCAATAATAGCTGACTAGTGTTTTGTCACGCCTGACATGACGGTTAAGTTGACGTAATTATTTGAATTTTTAAAAATGAAAAAAAGTAAGCATGACCATAGCTACGTGAGACTTTTTTTGAAAAAATATAGAAATATAAAGAGGTATAAATAAAAAACAAGCAGATGAAAAACAAATGCATTGGGTTGTTGTATTTTTGTTTTGTACTTAATTAATGGTTTTTAGTTAAGTAATAGTTTAATGGTTTAGTAATAGTTGAAAAGGGTGAGAAACAATGCTTTCTTGCCCTTTTTGTTTGTGTATAAAGGACATATTTAATTGATGCAAATTAAAAAAATAACCGGGTGATTACTTGACAGAAAGGATTTTTTCTGTATTTTTATACAATATATTTATAAGATGTTTTTATTAATTTAAACTAAATAGTTATGAAAAAGCCAATTCCAAAATTAGCCTTTTTGAAAATTTGTTCCATTATTGGAATAATTTCTTTTCTTTTCATTGTTGATGTAAATAGTCAGTGTCCGGATTTAACCCTTAATGTAATCACCGACTCTTTAGTATGCGACAATGAAAATGATACTGTTATCATTGAAAATTCAGAGGCCTCTGTTGTTTATCAGGTGTATAATAATGATAGGCCTATCAGTTGTATTCAACGCGGAACAGGGAATAACATAGCTATTCCTGTTCATTCTTCCCGTTTGGATACCGGTCTCCACACGTTACGAGTGAAAGCATTTGCCGATCCTGTTGATCAGGATAAGGCACCTATATTTGAAACATCTGTGCCCCCCGTGATTGATGGCATCCCGGATGAAGAAGAATGGATGTTGATAAGGGATCATCCGAACTATTCTTGGGGTGACCCTCCTGATGTTCCTGAATTTTTTTCTCAGTGGGGAGTTATGTATGATGACACGTGTTTATATCTTGCTGTTTATGTACAGGATAATACATTGCCTTTAGCTTCTGAAAGTGATTTTACCAAATTGCATAAAAATGACGCGGTTGAATTTATTTTACAGGGATTTGATGCGGAAGGTGCAGATGATAGAAAAATTCTATTGGATTGCCACAACCAGGTAAACATGACAGATGTACCCTATGATGCTTTTTATTATGATGTTATATTTATTCATGCTGCACATATTGACAGCAGTAAAAATGCATGGAGCGGAGAGATCCGTATTGCATGGTCTGATTTGGGATACACTTCACCTCCCGATTCCATGAAATTTGACTCAAATTTAGATTTTGCAGATACATCCGGGTCAATGGGGCAATATAATTGGACATCCAATGGTTCCTTCAAGGAAATTATTTTTGCTGGCATGGCGCTATCTGTACCTAACGATACATGTCCTCATAATGTAAAGGATTCAGTTCCTGTGCAAATTCTGCCTCATCCACATTTAATTGTTAATGACCCGGACGAAGCTGCTTCTGTTGATATTACCGACCCATCCATTACTTCTGGCAGTGAAGGATTATCAGGTAATCAATTGACTTATTGGGAAGACTCCCTCTGCACCTCACAGCTAAGTGATCCTGAATTCATAACCACCTCTGGCACCTATTACATAAAACTTAGTAACCCGGGCTGTTTTGATGTAGGGCCGGTGAATGTAACTGTTTTAACAACAGGGATATGTAATGATTCAATGTTAAAGCAAAATAATACATTGCATCCGAACCCATTGTCTTATGGAGAAGTCATTTACCATCCTGCCAACTTTCAAGTGGGCGAATCATTTATAATATCCGTTTACAATGAACTGGGACAGCAGATCATCTCAAAGCAAATCATTATTTCAAGCCAAACAATGCCTGTTCGATTGTTCAATCATCAGGATGTTTCACAGGGTATTTATATAGTGAAAGTGGAAGGCCAAACCAGGCAGGAACAATATAAGCTCATTGTTGAATGACAGTTTGAGGTTTTAGTTGTAAACTTTATCATTCAAAAAATTTTTCTGAGAAATTCACCAAAAAAACTTTTTCGCTTGCACGGGTCAATGCTGTATAGAGCCAACGCAAATATTCAATATTCACGGTTTCTTCAGTGATATATCCCTGGTCAATAAAAATAGCTTTCCACTGTCCGCCCTGTGCTTTGTGACAGGTAACAGCATAAGCAAATTTGACTTCCAAAGCATTGAAATACCGGTTTTCTTTAACTTTTTTGTATTGCTTTTTTTTGGCCATGTCAGCGTAATCTTCCATGATGGTATAGAACAGCTCTTTCCTGGCTTTATTTGAAAGTGAAGCAGAATCAATGTGCAAAGTGTCCAAAAACATCACCGCGTCTATTTCCAGGTGCTTGTGGTCTATTAACCGAAGGGTTACATCAACAAAATGATACCCGTATAATGATTCATGGTTGTGGATTTTAACGATTTCTGCAATGTCACCATTGGCAATAAAATCAATATCTTCATCTTCCCCGGTCAGCCAAAAATAATTATTTCTCACTACCATCACATGATCACCGGTAGATATTTCTTCCTCGCGCCATAGTATTTGATTCCGGATTCCCTGATTGTATTTGTTCGATCGTTTGTTCGAACGATTGATAACCATTACGTCATCCAACCCGTACGTGTCATACATATCGGAAATTTTTTCAACCAGCTCATCACCAGGTAACCTGATAATATCATCATACCCTTCAACATTGAATTTAGGCAGCGATGTATTATTTTGTTCAATTTGTTGACGTATGTATGTCGCGTTTTCAAGGATACCTGAATCTTTATCCTGCCTGACCACCTGTTTTAAATTTGATTGTTTTACCGAGAACCCCATGCTTTGAAGTCTTTTGGCGTCGAGTGCGGGGCTGATCATTAATCCCACGGGGGGTAATTGAGCAAGATCACCCACGAGAATTAATTTGCAATTCTTCTCATTATAGACATAAGTTATTAGATCTTGCAATAGATTTCCACTTCCAAAATTTGAAATTTCAAAAGATTGATTTCCAATCATGGATGCTTCGTCAACAATAAAAAAGGTATTGGTATGCAGGTTTTTATCTAATTCAAACGCGCCAAACCCGTCGTTTGATGATTTTAGCCGGTATATTTTTTTGTGGATGGTGTATGCATTTTTTCCTGTATAGGAAGTAAGTACTTTAGATGCCCTGCCCGTGGGAGCCATTAAAAATGATTTAAATTTTAATTGTGCAAGTGCCCCTGTTAATGCTTTGATCATGGATGTTTTACCTGTTCCGGCATATCCTTTGATTAGCAAGATCTCATGAGCACCTTTATTCATGATGAATGACGCGCATACGTCCATTAATTTTTCCTGATCAGGTGTAGCAGGATAATTTAATTTGACGCGGATCGTTTTTGAAATAAAATCTTTTAACATATAATTTAAACCAATATCTCAAATATAAAAATATATTTTTATTATTTTTGTTTCGAAAATGGATTTTTGAAAAATGCTATTTATATTAAATTTTAGAATATGATTTTCTTTTTTGATAATACAATACAAAAATAAAAGAATAAACAATGAAAACAATCATTCAAATCATTTTAGGTGTCGTCATTATTTTATTAGGGTACTTGCTGGTTGACAGTATCATGAAACCAATTAATTTTAGACGTGTGCAAAAACAACGCTATGAAGCTACTATCGAACGGTTAAAAGATATCCGAAAAGCACAGGTTGCATACAAATCAAGGTATGGAAGATACACGGGTAGTTTTGATACATTAATTGATTTTGTTCGAAATGATTCGTTTAAAATTGTAAAAGCCATTGGTGTGGTTCCGGATACCCTGACAGAAAAGCAAGCACTGGAACAAGGTATTATTTCCAGAGATACAACCAAAGTCAGTGTATTTGATTCCCTGTTCTTTGCCGGATACCCACTGGATTCATTAAAGTATGTGCCGTACGTCGCACCCGCCAGGTTTCAAATGGGTGCAGGGGTCCTTAAAACTGAATCTGAAGTGGATGTCAACGTGTTTGAAGCAGCCGTGCATAACAATGTTTTACTTAAAGGATTAGACGAACAATTAATCATTAATTTAAATAAAGACCGGGAAGATATTACCGGATTCCCGGGCCTAAAGGTTGGATCATTGGAAAAAGCAACCAATAACGCTGGAAATTGGGAATAATTTCATGCATCAGTTTGCATTCAAAGACGAAACATTTGATATTAACCAAAGCTCTACTTACATCCTCACCATACAGGCAGGAGAAGAAGCTATAGTTTATTGCATTTTTGATACAGTACGAAACAAGTACATAGTATTATCAAATCACCCTATTGAAAAAGATCTGTCAAATGAAGTATATTTTGAAAAAATTGAAGAGATACTTCAGAACGACGAACTTTTTCATAATAACTATAAGTCAGTAAACTTTATAATCATCAACAGGAAAACAACACTTTTACCTTCTGCATTATTTCAACAGGATCAATTAAAAACGATCATGGATTTTAATACAGAGATTGACGATCTGGATGAAATCCATTACAATCATATTGAATATATTGATGCATATAATATTTTTGCTGTACCCAACCGTTTAGCCAATGAAATCGTTGAAAAATTTTCACGTGTGAATTTTTATCACCAGGCAACACCTTTACTTGAGAATATCCCCAAAATGATTGCTCCTAACAAGCAGACAAAAGTATTTGTAAATATATACCGCGGTATGTTTGATATTGCAGTAGTAAGGGATGGGACGTTTATCCTGTATAATAATTTCAAATATTCAAATGAAAATGACCTGGCATATTATATACTTCATGTATATAAACAACTAAAGCTTGATCCATTGATACATGAATTGACAGTGTCTGGCGTAATGCCCAGGCAATCCGCGTATGCTAAAAATTTGAATACATTCATAGGAAATATGATTTACAGGGAACCTGATCATAATTTTTTATATAGTTATACATTCAGGAAGACAGACACGTATTATTATACAAATCTCTTTAATTTAATGAATTGCGAATAATCGGGGGGACACACAAAGGCAGGTCAATTCATCTGCCGGCACATTTTAATGCCAGGCCAACAACAGATATAGCCAAAGAAGGATTATTTAATATATTAAATAATTATTTTGAATTTGAAAACCTGGATGTCCTGGATTTATTTGCCGGAACCGGAAGCATAAGTTTTGAATTCGCTTCACGTCATGCAAATATGATTCATGCCATAGAACAAAACGGGAAATTGTTTTCATTCATTAAAAAGAATGTTACCCGTTTAGGATTTACTCGGATAACTCCTTTTAAAACCGATGTTTTCCGGTATATTCGTAAATGTGAAAATAAATTTAATATTATTTTTGCAGATCCTCCTTATCATTTAAAAACATTAGAACAAATTCCTCAATATATATTTGAAAACAATCTTTTAAAAAAAGAAGGATGGTTGATTTTGGAACACCCCAAAGATTATCATTTTGAAGAGACTTCGTCTTTTTTTAACACAAAAAAATACGGGAGTGTACATTTTAGTTTTTTTGTAAACAATGAATAAATATCTTTTACCTGTTTAATAAAAGAGTTATTTTAGCCAAAAATTATTTTTTAATATGGTAAAACTTATTTTCCCTTTTTTGATGATGATCAGGGCTTTGTTTGTTTCATGCCCCTGTTGTCAACAGGGCACATCAACGGGCTTTGATAAATATAAGTTAAAAGAAAAATATAAACTACCTGGTGTCATTGATGAATCATCAGGAATAATTCACGCGGGGACATCATATTACACGATAAATGATAGCGGGGGAGAGCCTGTAC
>CAYPTK010000150.1:0-7329 GCA_964413555.1 uncultured Bacteroidales bacterium
TTCAAATAATTCCTTCAACTTAACCGTCATCTCAGGTGTGACATGACACTAGTATGTATTCATCACGATATGCATTAATTCTTTTGTCATAACCCGGGTTTTATTTTATAATATAGGCATAATTTTTGCAAAAATATTTATTTATTCATTGCTATTATTAACGTTGATGGACTGATAATGATTAAAACATCATCAAATGTTTGACCAAATCTACGATGCAATTCAGGATGTGCAACCCCCTCTTTTATTAATCATTGGAATAATGATTTGTGCATCAATTGTTTTTTCTGTCTTATTTAAAAAACTCAAACTACCATCCGTTGTTGCCTATATGATCATGGGCATTATTCTTGGCCCTTCGGTAACCGGTATTTTAGATAATTCGCTGCTCAACAACCTGGCATTTTTGACCAAAGCAATCCTGGCTTTTGTTGCATTGGAAATTGGCATGGAAATAGACTTCAATGAATTGCGAACAAAAGGGAAAAATATAATTACCATGGCTGTTTCCGAATCAACAGCTGCAGTTATTTTCGTGGTAATTGCAGTATATATCCTGACAAATGATATAGCGTTGTCACTTATCCTTGGTGCTTTGGCACCTGCAAGTGCACCTGCAGGAACAATGGCAGTAATAGATGAATATAAAACAAAAGGTTCATTAACCCATGCCATGATATCAATTGTTGGAATTGATGATGGCTTAGGAGTTATTTTATTTGGTTTGATCACCCCGGTTGCTACATTTATGATTACTCAATCTTCGGCTATTGAACAGAACCTTTTAATATCTTTTTTAAAACCTTTTGCAGAGATTATATTCAGTATATTATTGGGATATATATTTGGAAAAACATTCATTTTTGCCGGTAAAGAAAAAAGAAACCTTCATTTTGCCATGACCCTCACGTTTGGATTTGTTATCATATTAACAGGCATTTGTCAAATGTTTGAACTGTCTTTCATATTAGCCAACATGACATTAGGCATCACCATTGGAAACGACCATAAACATCAATTCATGAGAGAAATTGAGGAAAAAGATATAGGCATTATTTTACCGCTCTTTTTTCTTTTGTTTTTTACCATTGCCGGTGCGAATCTTCATATCAAGATGCTACCAGAACTCGGCTTGATTGGCGTCGTGTATATCCTTGGACGCGTTGCTGGCAAATTCAGTGGTTCTTATGCAGGTGCCAGGATTGGAAAAATGGAACGTGAAATACAGCATTTTTTAGGATTTGGACTCTTATCGCAAGCAGGAGTTGCAATTGGCCTGGCACTCGTACTTAAACAAAAACTGCACGGGGTTGGCCCTATGGTAGAAGGAGAAGCATACACTGTAGGTGATTATATCGGGCGAACAGTATTTACAACGATCACTGCTACCTCTGTATTTTTTGAGCTTGTCGGGCCTGTCGCGGCAAAATTTGGACTTAAAAAAGCCGGGGAAATGAATGGAACTAAAACATGAAGAGTTGAACTGCCCATGAAAGAAAATATTAATATTCATGCACGTGTTTACAAATGGGCCTTTCTCCTCGTGGCCTTAAATCACGCCCGGTAGTTGTTATTCGTATCGTCCTCGATATGAACTTCATAAACAGCAACTTGCAAACACCTAAAACTACAAACAAATGAACCAAATACAATCTTTTTATAACTTTACAGTCTTTATAAACTCTATAAACTCAACACGCGATGCCATATCATAACCATGAAATAGGAAAAATTATATCCAAGCTGGCAGATTTATTGGATATAAGTGGTGAGAACCAATTTAAAGTAAGGGCTTACCGGAATGCAGCCCAAAGCATTAGCAATTCATCCCAAAGCATCCCCGATATGATAAAACAGGGGAAAGACATTTCCAAAATCCCTGGCATAGGAAAAAGTATTGCTGAAAAAGTCAAAGAATATATTGAAACAGGCCATATCAAACGATTGGATGATGTAGAAAAAAAAGTTCCCGGCGAGTTAACAGAAATGATAAAAATGACACAACTCGGCCCGTCCAGGGTTAAATCATTGTATAAAGAACTGAAAATAAAAAATATTAATGATCTTGAAGAGGCAGCAAAAAAGAATAAAATAAAAAACCTCGAAGGGTTCGGGCAAAAAACACAGGACAATATCCTGAAAGAAATACAACGCTACAAAAAAGAAGGGGATCAAAAAAAACGCCTGAAATGGGTATTCGCTGAAGAAATCACCAATGATTACATCAATTATTTAACAAAGCATAAAGATGTAAAGAATATCTCACCAGCAGGAAGTTACAGAAGAAAAAAAGAAACTGTCGGGGATATGGATATTTTGATAACCTGCAACGATACAGGCAAGGTGATGGATCATTTCGTTAAATATGACGAAGTGAGAAACGTAATTGCAAAAGGAAAAACAAAATCCTCTGTATTATTAAAATCAGGACTGCAAGTTGATTTAAGGGCAGTGCCAGAAGAAAGCTATGGCGCTGCACTGCTTTACTTCACGGGTTCTAAAGCACATAATGTCGCCATCAGGGGTATAGCACGAGATCAGAATTACAAGCTGAATGAATACGGGATTTATAAATCGGAAAAACGCGTTGCCGGAAAAACAGAGAATGAAATGTATAAGGCCATTGGCCTCCGTTACATAGAACCTGAACTGCGTGAAGACAGGGGTGAAATTCAAGCATCTCGGAAAATTAAATTGCCGGCATTAGTGGCTCCTGAAGACATAAAAGGTGATTTACAAACTCATACAAACGAAACAGATGGCCGGTATTCGCTGGAAGAAATGGTGAATGCTGCCAGGAAAATCGGGTATTCATATTACGCTGTAACGGATCATTCAAAACGGGTGACCGTGGCAAAAGGAATGGATGAAAAACGACTCAGAAAACAAATGGAAGCTATTGATAAACTAAATGATACACTGGATGATATTACTGTTTTAAAAAGCATTGAAGTAGATATCCTGGAAGACGGCACGTTGGACCTGCCTGACAGCGTATTAAAAGAACTTGATTTTGTTCTCTGCTCTGTACACTACAATACAAGGTTACCAGAAAAAAAGCAGACCGACCGGATCATACGTGCCATGGACAATCCTTATTTTAACATCCTGGCCCATCCGACAGGACGGTTGATTGGAGAACGAGAGTCTTATGCCATGAACATGGAAAAAATTCTCAAAGCAGCAAAAGAGCGGGGATGTTATTTAGAAATCAATGCTGCACCTCAGCGACTGGATTTAAACGAATTTCATGCAAAACTGGCCAAAGATACCGGGGTTAAATTGTCGATATCGACAGATGCACATTCTATTGACAATCTTAACAATATGAGATACGGGGTCTATCAGGCACGAAGAGGATGGCTGGAAAAAGATGATGTAATCAATACAAAATCATGGAAAGAGCTAAAACAACTAATCAAAAGAAAATAAACAAAAAAAGCTGCCAATAATTGACAGCCTCTTTTAATCTATAGGGTTCTATTTATAAATAATCTATTTCTTTTCAGATTTTACATGAAGCCCGCATTCTTTTTGCTCGGGGGTTTCCCACCACCATCTACCGGCTCTTACATCTTCACCTTTTTTCACTTGCCTTGTACATGGTTCGCAACCAATGCTTGGAAATTCATTATCATGTAACTTGTTATAAGGTACATTATTTTCTTTAATGTATTCCCATAATCCTTCTTCTGTCCAGTCAATTAAAGGATTTACTTTTATAAGGTCATGAGCCTCATCATATTCTACTGCCTGAAGATCGGTTCTGGTTACAGATTGCTCTCTTCTAAGGCCTGTTATCCATACATCCATTCCTTCCAAAGCTCTTTCAAGCGAGTCAATTTTTCTTATACGGCAGCATTTTTTCCTGTCTTCAATGCTGTTGTAAAAAAGATTAATTCCTCTTTCTCTCACCATGTCTTCTACATCTTTCTGGTCAGGAAAGAAAACATCCATTTTAATTCCATAAAACGCGTTGGTTTCATCAATCAGTTTGTACGTTTCGGGGAATAATCTTCCGGTATCAAGAGTTGCTATGTTTACATCTTTATCTATCTTGCACATAATGTCTGTTACTGCTTGATCTTCTGCTCCCAGGCTTGACGTAAACACCATTTTATCTTTATAGTTTTTGATAAAATACTGAAGAATCTCCTTGGCACTGGCTCCCTCCAATAAGCTATTTATTTCCTTTGCTTTTGCTGAATTTGACATACACTTTAATTTTAAGTTAATATATTTTTTGTTTAAAATGACAAATATAATTAGAAAAATTGAATTTAATATTTATCATCTTAAAATTTAATTGCGCAAATTTAAAAATATTTTCTTTAAAAAGCAATAAATCTTCAAGTATAACAACTGGCTGTATCGTATCATATTTTATTTAAAGAACTTAAAAAACCATCAAGTGATCTTGTTATTATAGTTTGTACATATTGTCATGTATCCAGGCTATAAAATTCGAATTTGTTACATTTCTTAAATCCATACACCAGCCTTATGGACATACAAGAGTGAATAAAAAATGGATTGTTAATAAACATTAAAATATGTTTAACCCAAAACGAAACCATTTGTTT
The DNA here is from genome assembly GCA_964413555.1 of uncultured Bacteroidales bacterium. GTDB lineage: Bacteria > Bacteroidota > Bacteroidia > Bacteroidales > JBBRXJ01 > CAYMKE01. Next base: position 4,584 of record CAYPTK010000150.1, read on the forward strand.
TATTATATTTGCATCTTTGAATATGTATAATTGCTGTATATGCAACATTCTTTTGATTTACACTGTCATACCAACGCTTCAGACGGAACGGCGGGGCCATCTGAAATAATTGACCTTGCAGTAAAGTTGGGAATAGAATTACTTGCTATTACAGATCATGATACTGTTAAAGGCATACCAGAAGCCCTTGAATACTCGATTAAAAAAAATATAAATATGGTTCCCGGTGTAGAAATAAGCGCTGCATTCACCCCGGGAACAATGCACGTGTGTGGTTACTTTATTGACATTGAGAACGAGGCACTTAATAAAGGATTGTCATTCGTGCAAGACTCCAGGAAAAACAGGAATCCCAAAATCATAGAAAAACTGAATCATACAGGCATAGCTATCTCCATGGAAGATGTTCAAAAACAAGCTGGAAAAGATCAGATCGGAAGGCCGCATTTTGCCAGGGCTTTAATAGAAAAAGGATATGTAAACGATTTTGAAGAAGCTTTTAATAAATATTTAGGAAAAGGGGCACCGGCTCACGTGAACCGTCCGCGCCTGACCTTTGAAGAAAGTGTTGAATTGATACATGGCGCCGGGGGAATAGCTGTCATTGCACATCCTTCTTTGCTTAATCATGCTTCTGAAGAGGAATATAAACAACACTTAACCATACTTAAGGATAAAGGGCTGGATGGCATTGAAGCGTTTTCAGGCCACCACTCGGCAGCAGAATGTGAATTCTTTTACCAAATCGGGAACGAATTGGATATGATTATCACGGGAGGTAGTGATTTTCATGGAGAAAACAACCCGGGAGTAAACCTGGGTTCATTTTATCTCCCGAAAAATATAACAAAAAATATCCCGAAAACATTTTTGGAATATTATCATCAAACAGTTTTAAATACTAATTAGTGTCCGTCTATAAAGTCAAGTGTTTGCTCTATAAAGTTCAAATTCGAGGCGTGTAAAAAATTTAAACCGCAGAATACTTGTGGTATTTGAGGATTTAAATTTTGAGCAACAACGAAGAAGTTGGACTTTATAGACAAACACTAATTATTAATCATAAAATTCAGTACATAATGAAACAAATAATTTTACCTCCTCACGGGGGATGTGGATTAGTTAACAGGATCATCCCGGAGATGGAAAGAAGTCACATCGTTGAAGAAGCCAAAAACAGAAATGTTTATAAAATAAGCAATTCTGACTTGTCTGTATTTTACAGAATGGCAGACGGGGCTCTCTCACCCCTAGAAGGGCCAATGAACAGCGATGAATTCAACAAGGTTCTTGACGAAGCAATAATAGAACGTAACGGTAAAAAATATGCATGGACAATTCCTCTTGCCTTCCCGATTGAAAAAGCCACTGCAGACAAATTAAAATCAGGGGAAACAGTCACGGTTGAAAATGAAAAAGGAGAAATTGTCGGGACATTAGAAATCACTGATATATACCCGTTTGACAAAAAACGATATAACAAATCTGTTTATGGTACTGATCGCGATGACCATCCGGGAGCCAGGATTTTTAATGAAGACCCGCGAGACTATTTACTGGGAGGAAAGATATGGGCATTTCCTCAGCCCAAAGATCCTTCATTTGGACAATACATGCTGACTCCTGCTGAAACAAGAACTCTCTTCCAGGAAAGAGGTTGGGAAAAAATTGTTGGTTTCCAGACACGTAATGCACTGCACCGTGCCCATGAATATGCCATGGTATATGCTGCAGAAGAATTAACAAAGCAGGGACATTATACAGGTACTATACTGAATCCTTTGGTAGGCACAACAAAATCAGATGACCTCCCGGCTGATATCAGGATGAAAACATACGAAGCACTCATCGAAAATAAAATGATCGGGCATGGTGATAAAGATGAAGAGCTTTGGAAATCCAAAGGATATGACCTGGATGATGAGCTATTGTTAATCGGACTGGATATGAAAATGTTCTATGCCGGCCCCAAAGAAGCTGTAATGCACGCGATCTATCGTCAAAATTACGGGTTTACAAACATCGTGATTGGCAGGAAACATGCCGATGCACCGTTTGATGACGGCGAGGCCATCTGGGGTGATTTTGACGCGCACGAGATATTTGACAAACTCGATGGCGAGCTGCAAATAGAACCTGTAAAAGTCGGGTTTGCCGCTTTCTTTAAAGAAATCAACCGTGTTGGACTCATCAGTGAATTTAAACCTAAAGGTTATGAAACTGTTTTCATCTCCGGTAAAGAAGTACGAAAAAAATTAAGCAGCTACGAAGATGTAGACGAACGTATATTGCGAAAATGCGTGGGCGATATTTTGAAAGATTTTTACGCGTTACAACAAAAGCCAGCTGACGAAAAAACTGTTGAACAAAAAAGTTCAAACGTGGTATGGCATGACACGCAAATAAAAAAAGAAGAACGTGCCGAATTGAACGGCCACAAAGGAGTGGTATTATGGATGACCGGACTGTCCGGTTGTGGTAAATCAACCATTGCCACCCAATTGCAGGCAAAATTATTCGAAATAAAATGCCAGGTATATATTCTTGATGGCGACAATATCCGTCACGGGTTGAACGGCGACCTGGGTTTCTCACCCGAAGACAGGGAAGAAAACATCAGGAGAATTGGCGAAGTAGCTCATTTGTTTGCTGATGCAGGATGCTTAACCATCACCTCATTCATATCACCTTATGAAAAAGACCGCGACAGGGCACGCGAACTCAATCCCGGCGGCGACTTCATAGA
>CAYPTK010000151.1:0-2757 GCA_964413555.1 uncultured Bacteroidales bacterium
CTTGTTTTGAAGTAGTTTTAACGTGTAATAGATTTTCTAATGCATATTTTGGGTTCAGGGGCAAGGGGGTAAACCATGATGTTTTGCCTATCCTGGGAATCAATCACCACGTCTCCGGCTACTCATTCAATTATCTCGATGTCTCTCCATTTGCCTTGTTTAAATCTTCTAAAAAACAAAAACGCGAACAATAAAAAGATACAAATCACGGCTATCCATCCCTGCACGGGTGACATATCCAGCACGTGTAACATGACATATAACACCGGGACAAATAACCAATGAACAGCAACAGAGACGCGCATGGCCCAACGCGTGTCCCCGGCCCCGCGCAGGGCTCCCACCATGGCAATAACGATAACATCAAGCAATACATACACGGATGCTGCCTGCAACATTGTTTTAGCAATGGGAAATGCCTGCCGGAAGATATCACTCTCTCCTGAAGGCTCAAACATTCGTACCAATACACCCGGGAAAAAGAGAAACAAGACAAGAATTCCCATGGAATAAAAAATACCGGATTTAATGCCGGATATCGTTGCATTATAGGCCGTGTCCGGGTCTTTGGCTCCCATATAGCGGCCTACCAGGCTGGTTACAGCGATCTGAATCCCGATTAGCGGGACAAACGAGACCATGTCCCAATTGAACATAATCGTGGATGCTGTAGCGGTGACAGGCCCGTGTGAATGAAAAATAAAGATCAGGATTGTAAACGCGAGAAAATTCATGAAAAACTCCAACCCGGCAGGATATCCATAATATAACAGCTTACCAAACACTTTTTTGTTATAAATAAACGAGGCAAGAATATTGAATTCATCTTGTATTGACTTTCGAAAATACGCGAAAATCAACACGATAATACCTGTTGTACTTGCTATAATGGTGCCATACGCGGCACCTTTAATCCCCATTGCCGGAAAACCTAATTTCCCGAATATCAGAACATAATTAAGTCCAATGTTCACCAGCATTACCACGACCGAGGAGATCATAACAACACGGGTACGCCCGATTCCCGAGAAAAAACAATTCAGGCTGTTCCGTACCAGGCTGATAATTGTACCATACATCAAAATATTGAAATACATTGTTTGGGGTATAATTTGGTTTTCAGGTAATCCCATGAAATTAAAAAAGTGATACCCCAGGGGCCTCGCGCATAATAAGACAGGATACGCTGCCAGGGAGATGAACAGAGCCTGTGAAGTTGTTACAGCACTCATCTTCTTTTGTCCCGCGCCAAAATATTGAGCGACCAGGGCAGTGGAATAACCGGTTAATCCCATGAAAAAGGTCATCATCATGAGAACGGTAATACTACCGCCTATTGCTGCACTCATGAGCTCGGGGGCCAGTCGCGATAAAAACATCCTGTCAGTAAAGGTCATCACCGTGTCACACGCGTGTGACATGACAATCGGCAAGGCCAGGCTCAACATTTCTCCAACACTGCCTTTTTCTTTACTTTTTAAAATGGACCTCATTTGTTTTATGGTTAAATGCCTGTCACGAGTTGTTCATGATCAGAAGTGGTGTTATAAAAAGGGATTTGGCAAGATGTTACAGGCAAACACGTGCCTCGAATTCGGATTTTTAGCCTGGACACCCGGCTTTAGAGACAGGCACTAATTATGAATTATACGTGTTCATTGTCCTGTCAATTCCGGTTGCAGCAAAGCTTTTAATGATTTCAACAGCCTTGCTTGTAAGCTCCGGCAGTCGTGGCCGTTCTTCCTCGTTCCATTCACCCAAAACATAGTCAGCCTGCTGCCCGGGAAAATAATTATCTCCTATCCCGAACCGTAACCGTGGATATTGTTTTGTTCCAAGAATTTCATTAATGCTCTCGAGCCCGTTATGCCCCCCGGCTCCACCTTTTTTTCTTAACCGTGTTACACCAAACGGCAGGTTTACATCGTCTACAACAACCAGGATTTGTTCAATTGGAATGTTATGCTTTTTCATCCAATAATTCACGGCTTTCCCACTGAGGTTGACATATGTTGTCGGTTTTACAAGAATAAAGACATTAGATTTAAAACGGCACTCGGTGACCCATGCATATCGTTTGCCTGAAAAAGACAGCCCTGACTTATTAGCCAGGGCATCAATGATTTCAAATCCTATATTATGACGTGTATTTTTATACTCATCACCCGGGTTTCCCAAACCTGTTATAAGATATTTCAAAAGATAGCAGGTTTTTGAATATTATATAAAGTACATTATTCTTCTTTACTTTCTTCACCGCCGCTTTCCTGTCCTTCATCAGTAGCAGCTTCACCAGCGCTTTCCTGTGCAGGAGCAGCTTCTCCGCCCTCGGCAGGTGCAGCAACTTCTTCAGCTCCTTCACTTGCTTCTTCAGCAGCAGCCTCAGCTTCTTCAAGAGCTTTTTCAAGACGTTTCGGGGAAATAATTGTAACAATCATCGCTTCGGCCGGGTCCATGATCTCCAGGTTTTCAAAAGTCAGATCACCGATATGAACATTATCATCAATTTCCAATCCTGAAATATCTACTTCCAAATAGTCAGGTAAGTTTTTAGGAAGCCCTCTTACAGACAAGGTACGCCTCTTTTCTCTTAGCAATCCTCCTTTTTGAACTCCCGGCGAGCTACCTGCTAATTTTACCGGTATGCTAATGGTGACTTCTTTGTCGTCAAAAACTTCATAAAAGTCAGCATGAATAATCTTGTCTGTTACCGGGTGAAATTGTATATCCTGCAATACAGCATTAGTGCTTCTCCCG
>CAYPTK010000151.1:2767-7088 GCA_964413555.1 uncultured Bacteroidales bacterium
AATATACATTTGGTGTATATACCAGGTTATTAAAATTATTCAGCTGAGTGGAAAAATGAATATTTTCTTTTCCACCATAAATAACACAGGGCACTAAACTTTCCCGTCGTTCCCGCTGGGAATTTTCACGTCCTGTTTTATTTCTTTCTTTTCCTGTAATATTAAATTCTTTCATGATCTATCTGTTATTTATTTACTTTTAAAATTCGCGGATGCAAATATACAATAATTATAGGAAATGTGAACTAATTGATTTATGATTATATACATTTTTAATGACTTCGGCGAATATTTCTGCAATAGACAATACTTTTATTTTCGTGCACTCGGTATTTAAAGGAATGGAATCAGTAACAATAACTTCCGTGATATATGATTGCTCGATACGTTCAATCGCCGGCCCTGATAAAACCGGGTGTGTAGCAACCACGCGGACGCTGGCCGCTCCTTCGTCATGCATCATATTAGCAGCCGTGGTTACCGTGCCGGCCGTATCAATAATATCATCAACAATCACGACGTCTTTGCCTTTAATTTCACCAATCACTTTATAAGCCTCGATACTGTTGGCTTTTTTTCGTTGTTTATAGCAGATGACCATTTCACTGTCAAAAAACCTGGCAAATGTATTGGCCCGTTTTGTTCCTCCCATATCCGGTGCTGCAATCACGAGTTTTTCGAGGTTAAGGTTCCGGATATATGGCACGAAAATTGGAGAAGCGGTAAGGTGGTCCACCGGGATATCAAAAAATCCCTGGATAGGGCCTGCATGAAGATCCATTGACATAACCCTGTCAACCCCGGTCGACATTAATAAATTGGCGACCATTTTTGCCCCGATGGCAGCACGTGGAATATCTTTACGGTCTTGCCGTGCAAATCCAAAATAGGGTATTACAGCTATAATTTTTTGCGCTGAAGCCCTTTTGGCTGCATCCAAAAGCAGTAAGAGCTCCATGAGATTATCATTCGGTTGAAATGTAGATTGTATGATAAACACGCTGCACCCCCTGACGGATTCTGTAAAAGCCGGCTGACATTCCCCGTCACTGAACCTGTGCATTGTATATTTTCCAAGTTCCTGGCCTAAATGCCTGGCTATACTTTTTCCGATGTATTCAGAACCAGGTCCTGAAAAAATCTTTAATGGCGATTCGGGACTCATATAAATTTTTTTAAATGAATTAATTTTGAATTCACAAAAATATAATATTCATTTTATTTTATTTTCATATTTTTCATTAAATTTACTTTTCAATAATTTTTCCAATATCACGCGGATATATCAATTTTAAAAGCATATTATTATGAAGAAAGCATTAAAAATAACCGGTATTGTTATTGTTTCCATATTTATTCTTTTACTCGTCACCCCCTATTTATTTAAAGGACAAATTCTTTCCATTGTCAAAACACGAATCAATGACAACCTGAATGCCAATGTTGAATTTAGTGGCCTCAATGTATCACTCGTTAAAAATTTTCCAAACCTGAATGTTGCATTGGAAGATTTATCTGTCACGGGCAAAGAGCCCTTCCAAAACGACACGTTGATCAAATTTGACCGGTTTGTTGTAAATGTTGACCTGGTGAGTGTCATTAAAAAAGATATAACCGTGAAAGCCATTGAATTGCATCACCCGGTTATCAATGCCATCGTGCTTGAAAACGGGCAAGCCAACTGGGATATCATGAAATCCGACACGGCCGCGGTTGAAGATCCTGTTGAAGAAGAAAAAGAACCTGTTGAAGAACAAGAAGCATCAGGCATACAGGCATCCCTGAAAAAATTTGAAATCTCCGGGGCATATATACAATACAAAGACTACCAGTCGAACACCAAAGCTGTCATAAAAAATTTAAATTACCTGTTAAAAGGAAATATGTCCAAAGATTTGACCACGCTTGTAACGGAAGCATCCATAGAAGAGATTAATGCAAAATATGGCGGTATCAGCTATTTAAAAAATGCTTCATTTGAATTTTTCGCGGATATTGCCGCGAATATGAAAAAAAATATATTCACGCTGAAAAAAAATCAAATCAGCCTGAATGAATTGACCCTGAATTTAAACGGGAGTGCACAAATGAATGAAGACCAAACAATACTTGACCTTCGTTTTCATACCAATCAAACATCATTCAAAACCCTTTTGTCGCTGGTGCCTGCTATTTACACGCGTGATTTCGACGACATTCAAACAAAAGGTAAGCTTTCATTAAAAGGCGAGGTGAACGGGATTTTAGATGATGAATCCCTTCCTTCTGCAAAATTATACCTGGGTGTTAAAGACGCGATGTTCAGTTATCCTGATATGCCGCGGGCAGTTGAAAATATCATGATTGACCTGGCTGTATTATTTGACGGCTCAAACCAGGACAACACGGAAATACATTTAAATCAATTTCACATGGAAATGGCGGGCAATCCATTTGACATGAAAATGGACATTACCACCCCGATGAGTGATCCTGCTGTTGATGCCAGCATGAACGGGACCATTTATTTTAGCAGCATACAGGATATCATTCCAATGGATGATATCGAGATAGACGGGATACTGAAAACAGACATCCGTTTGCAGGGGCGTTCTTCCATGATAGAAAATGAAAATTATGAAGCATTTAACGCCAAGGGAGAATTGAATTTGAGTAAATTCAAGTATGCCGGGGCAGAAGTACCTAAACCTGTTTATATTGACCGTTTAAACATGGTTTTTACCCCGCGGTTTGTTGAACTCGTGAAATTCAAATCAACGATTGGGCAAAGTGATTTCCAGCTAAAAGGAAAAATCGAAAATTTCATCCCTTATGCTTTGTCTGGCGATACCCTTCGCGGAACATTCACCTTTAATTCCAACAACCTGAACCTGAATGAATTCATGACAGACACCGAAACAGGAACACCCGAGGAGATAACGGGCGAAAGCGAAGCCACGGACACTGCTTCCCTGACTGTTGTTGAAGTTCCGGGAAACCTTGATTTTACACTCACTTCAACCATCAATAAATTACTGTATGATGATTTGGATATCAACAACATACTGGGCATCATCAATATTAAAAACAGTACCGTGGAACTCACTAATCTAAGCATGAACATGTTAGAAGGAAGCATGATTATGGATGGTTATTACAGCACGCGAAACCCCGTGAAACCTGCAGTTGATTTTTCACTTGACATTTCCGGCTTTGACATACAGGAAGCTGCTAATTCATTTAGCATCATTGAAGAGTATGCTCCAATTGCCAAACGTTGTGAAGGAAAATTTTCTTCGGAATTTTCATATACCAGTTTACTAGACCGGCAAATGCAGCCTGTTTATGAAACAGTGAACGGGAAAGGATCTCTTTCTTCAAGAAATGTAGAAGTAAAATCATCAAAAACCCTGGCAAAAATTGCTGATAAACTGAATAATGATAAATTTAAAGAGCTTGATTTAAAAGACATCAACATTTATTTCGAGATCAAAGAAGGCCGTATCTTCTTTGAACCATTTGAAATCAATGCATTGAATACAGAAATGGACATTGAAGGAAGCCAGGGCATTGACCAGACCATGGATTATACAGTAGATATGTCTATGCCCAGGTCGGCCATCGGGAGCCAGGCAAACCAGATCGTGAACAACCTGGCCTCTAAAGCCGCGTCAAAAGGGATAGATATTCAACCCGGCTCGGATATTAAACTCGGGCTGACCATTAAAGGTACGTTTGATGATCCAAAAATTGGCCTTAAACTCAAAGGTGCAGAAGAAGGAGAATCCATACAGGAACAAGTGCTGGATGCAGGGAAAGAAAAAGTAAAAGAGATCGTGAAAGATAAAACTGAAGATGTTAAAAAAGAGGCCAGTAAAAAAGCTCAACAGATCATAAAAGAAGCTGAACAAAAAGCGGATCAAATCAAACAAGCGGCCAGGTCTACTGCAAACAAAATACGGGATGAAGCGGATGATAAAGCTGACAGACTGGTTGACGAAGCCAAAAACCCGATTGCTAAAGTTGCTGCCAAAAAGACCGCGGAAAAAATAAAAGACGAAGCGGATGATAAAGCAGATAAAGTTATCCGGGAAGGTGACCAACGCGCGCGAAAAATCATACAGGAAGCCAAAGAAAAAGCAGCAAAATTAGAAGAATAAATCAGGATATTTAAACCCAAAATATGCATTAGAAAATCTAATACATAATTTGGGTTGAAACAGAAACCTGAACCATTAACCCGGAACATTCATACCATTAGCTTTGTGCAGATGCAAGGCGCCTAAGCCAAGTTGAGCTTTTTTCCCTAAAAAAACATAAAAATTCCACTTTTTTTAGCTTT
>CAYPTK010000152.1:0-6992 GCA_964413555.1 uncultured Bacteroidales bacterium
GACAAGATTAGGTCCGTCTGTAGAACAAACAGCATCTTTCTGGGCCTGGTTTAATTCTTTTAAATAATTCTCCAAATCGCTTTCCCTTAGTTATTATTAAAACCTTTATGTTATTTGGAATAACAAAACTCAAAACAAAATTAATATTTGTAATATGTTTTATTGTTGTTTTTCCCTTAAATTTTATTAACAATCATTCTTAATAATTATTGGTTCTATTGCATTTTTTTAATTAATTAGTATATTTGCCCTGCCATATAAACGTTGGTTAGTGGCAATATAAGGTTAAATAATAAATGATTGATGAACATTAAAATACAAATACTAATTGTTATTATCCTGAAAGCTTTGATATGCCTTACCCGGCAGTCACTTCTCTTTTCCCAGTCATTGGACAACCTTAAAGAACAGCAGCCATTATTGATCAACGGGTATCTTTCCACCAACCAGGTTTATACCCGTATGCCAGCTGATACAGGATATTTAGAGAATTATAATCATTATTATACCGGCAGCATTGTTTTTAATGTTTATGGGGTTACAGCCCCTTTCACATTTGTGTATTCAAATCGGGAAACCAACCTTTCATACCCCTTTAATCAATTCGGCCTGCACCCTTCCTATAAATGGCTTAAAGCACATATAGGATACGCCAGTATGAATTTTACCCCTTATACATACAGTGGCCACTTATTTGCCGGGGGGGGCATAGAGGCCGATCCACCCGGTATATTCAGAGGGAAGGCCATGTATGGAAGATTGAAAAAGTATGTAGAATATGATTCAGCTCATCCACGGCACACGCCTTCATATAAACGCTTGGGATACGGGGTTCAGGCAGGCATAGAAAAAAATGAACATTTTCTTGACCTGACACTTTTCAGGGGATATGATGTTCTGGAGTCATCGGTCTTCATACCAGCAGAAACCGGTGTATTGCCACGGGATAACACGGCCGTGTCTGTCTCTTTTGGTGTAGCACTCGTGAAGAATATCCGGTTAACCAGTGAATATGCCAACAGTTATTTAACAACAGACAAGCGGGGAACAATGCTTGTGAACAGGACTAAGTTATTTGAACCACCCACCTGGTTTATGCCTGTAAAAACCACTACCATAAGCCGTAACGCGTTTAATGCCAACGCTACTTACAACCATTCGCGATACTCGCTTGGTGTTGGTTACGAGCGGATTGACCCATATTATCAAACACTGGGAGCCTATTATTTTACCAATAATCTTGAAAATGCTACATTGAATGTTTCTGCCAATTTTTTTGATCACAAACTAAGTTTCAACGGAAATGGTGGCCTTCAAAAAGATAATCTTGACCAAAGTAAAGCCAATACCAGCAACAGGGTGGTGGGAAGTATGTCCGTGAATTACGTGCCTGGTGATAAACTGAACTTAAATCTTTCATACTCAAACTTTACCAGTTACACCAACGTGAGGTCAAATTTCGAATACGTGAATCAAACAGAGCCGTATGATAATTGGGATACCCTGGATTTTAGACAAATATCTCAAAACATGAACCTGAACTCCAATTACCGGTTCATTAGCAATGAAAAACAAAGACATGCTGTGAATATGAATATAACATACCAGACTTCTGATGACCAGCAGGGTGAAACCAGCAATAAAGGTGTATTCTATAATATCAATACTTCATATATTCTTTCATTAATCCCGGTTAACCTGAATATTTCATTATCTTATTATATGAACAGGAACCAGGTGGCCACATCCGATAGTTATACAATGGGGCCTGCAGCAAATGTATCAAAGCTTTTTTTGAACAAAACATTACGTACATCCCTCTCTTTTTCTTATAATGCATCTGAAACCAACAATGTCCGTTCCGGTGAAACATATAATATCAGGGCAAATGCAAGTTATAAATTGAAGAAACAGCATAATTTTAATCTTAATTTTTTGCATCAGATAAGAAACTACAAAAACACTTTACAAAATCATGCAAATAAAACACTGACCATTACATTTGGGTACACCTATAATTTTAACCTTATTAAAGCTAAAAATGAACAAAACGAGGAAACATCAGCAGGAGAACAATAACATACCGGCTGTGAAGAATTTAAACAGCAAAAAAATATGAATATACATGATGTGTTTAAATAAAAATATTTATATTTGTTCGTGAAAAAAATAAGGTTAAATACGATCTGTTTTAGAATAAATAAAAAAAGTATGAACCATAGAAATCCGCACGTTATAAGAAACGTGATATACATCATTATTTTGTTATTTGTGGTAAGCAAAACACTGCAAGGGGCAGGGGATATGAACAATAGTAATTCCGGGAATTCTTCCGGAGAAAACGCGGAAGTTGCTAAAGCACATCAACTTTTAGAAAAAATAACCGAAGCAGACCGTTTTATTAATAAGTTAGAAGAAGCCTGCACGATAGATTTACCGGTCGGGTTAGTCGCCAGGGATAAAATGGATGCTCAAAAATATGCTATCATTATTTCAACATTAAAAGTTGTAGATGGAAAATCATACATTACCGCTTACATGCCATTTACTATCCCAGGAACCGGGAAAAAGATAGCATTCAAAGGCACAGATATTCCGTTTTCATTTAATGGCGGTGTACAACCTCCTGTCGTATTGGAGCTGGTATCAGATGTTACTGTGAATATATCAAATCAAATGAAACTAATATTAAACGGAAATGGCAAAACTACGGTTTCATGGGATTGCTTCGGATTTAAGCAAATGAATATTGATGCAGACATATTGTTTGATTCCACGCTGTTTATTCCGGAAAACCCCGATGGTACCCTTAAGAATGAGATGCTCAGGACACATTTTCAAACAAGTATAACCGACTGGAACAATCTGATGATAGGAATTTCATTGGAGCCTTTTCAGTTAAAAGGGCTCAAAGGCGTAGGGTTCAACATTACCAATGCAGTATTTGATATGAGCGACTTTAAAAATCCGCCAAGCCTCATGTTGCCTCCCGGTTATACAGATAATGGCACCTTTTTAAACGACAGTTTTACAACCTGGCGGGGAGTCTATATCCAGGAAGCTCAAGTACGTATGCCGCCTGAATTCAAAAAAAAATCAAATGCAACCAGCCAGCCATCTGCTGCCTTTGATACCAACACCGCTACACATCAATCAGCCCCCTCGCAAAGGGTTACCTTTTATACACAAAACCTTTTTGTGGATGACCTGGGATTTACTGCTGATATCGGTATCCAAAATCTCTTAACACTGCAGGAAGGAGATATGCGCGGATGGGGCTTTTCAATAACAGATTTGCATTTGAATATCATGAAATCACAATTGACAGGAGGAGGGTTTAGCGGCCAGATTCATGTGCCACAATTTGAACAAAATTCCCTGTTCAATTATTCCGCTTCAATGGGGATGAACAGCAGCTATGCCTTTACTGTGGGAATAACCGATTCCCTGAGCATGAACATGTGGGCTGCCAATTTGCGCATTGACCCCAATTCATATATTGATATTCAATTGATTGAGAATGAGTTCTACCCTTCATTAATGTTGAATGGCACCTTGTCTGTCAATGCACCGGTAGATAAAGATGACCCGTCTTCAAAAAAATTATCCGTTGCTTCTGTTCCTTTTCAGGGCATGAAAATTCAAACCATTGAACCATATTTTGAAGTAGATTATGTATCATTTGGAACAGAACAGAATATATTTTCAGGGTTTCCCGTGTCTATTACAGATATTGCTTTTATAAGTGATAGTCCGAAAGTGGGGCTGCAAATTGGCTTGAATGTGAATTTTGTAAAAGGAAGCGATGGCGGGTTTGCAGGCAACGGCCGCTTTACAGTATGGGCAGAAAGATATCAGAAAAAGTGGTACTATGATGGTGTAGAAGTCAGTGGCATTGCTGTAGATATTGATAAAGGCGAGAATTTTAGAATTCACGGGGAAGTGATGTTTGTCAGGGGAGATGAAGTATATGGCAACGGATTCCGTGGAGATCTGCGTGCCAAATTCGCCAAGATAGGACTGGATGCTGTCGCGTTATTCGGAAGCATAAACGGGTACAGGTACTGGTTTGCTGATGCTATGGCCACCATCCCCGGGGGAATCCCTGCAGGGCCCATTTCATTTTACGGGTTTGGTGGGGGCGCTTACTATCATATGCGGCAGGGCGACATTCCTGCAACACCGCTTACCGGCATCGGCAAATCGCTTTCCGGCATCAATTATGTTCCTGATAAAACAACAAACCTGGGACTAAAAGCATCTGTCAAATTCGGGCTGGCTGCAAAAAAAGAAGCGTTTAACGGCGATGTAGAATTTGGTATTGGCTTCACGCGTTCGGGAGGGATCGGGCAGTTATCACTTGTAGGAAACGGCTATTTTATGACCAAGTCATTCAACCTGAGCCAGGATGCCATCATGGGCAATGCAGAAGGCATGGTGGGTGATGAAGGAAATAATGAAGGGCAGCCAAACATACCACTTGATGCTGAAAATGCAGAAATATATGCCAATGTAACCATGCTCATGGACTTTACCAATGATGTGTTTCATGCCAATTTTAATGTATATGCCAACATAGCGGGCGGGCTCATCAAAGGGGTAGGCCCCGGGGGAAAAGCCGGGTGGGGGGTCATCCATTTTGAACCCGGTGAATGGTATATTCACCTCGGGACACCAGATAATCCCAATGGTATTGATGTAGCAGGACTGGCACAACTCACGAATTACTTCATGGCCGGGCATAATATCCCGGAATTGCCGCCACCGCCATCTCAAGTATTAAGCGCCTTAAACATGAAGGCAGAAGACTTTACCCAGGGGGTCAAAAACAGTGGCTCCCTCTCGTCCGGGAAAGGCATTGCACTGGGAGCCGAGTTTTCATTTGACACCGGCGAACGTACGTTCCTTATCTTTTACGGACGCATTGGTGGAGGTTTAGGGTTTGATTTATTATTAAAAGACTACACGGGGTATTCTTGTAAAGGCAGAAGTGGTATCGGAATTAATAACTGGTTTGCACAAGGACAGGCATATGCCTGGGTGGGGGCTACCGTGGGAATAAAAGTGTCTCTGCCTTTTTATAAAGGGAAATACGAGATACTGGATATGCAGGCAGGAGTCCTACTACAGGCTAAAGGGCCAAACCCATTCTGGATGAGAGGTGATGTAGGCGGGCGATACAGGATTTTGAACGGGCTTGTAAAAGGCCGTTGCAAATTTACCTTTGAAGTAGGGGAAAAATGCCAGCTACAGGGAACCGGTGACCCCCTTAAAGATATTAAAGTGATTACAGACATCACACCAGCGAATGATATGGAAGAAGTAGATATTTATACATCTCCACAGGTGGTGTTCAACATTCCTGTCAATGAATCGTTTGAAGTTGAAACACTAGATGGAAGCAAAAAAACGTTCAAAACATCACTGGAGCATTTTACTGTTACCAATTCAACAGGACTGAAAATTGACGGAACCGTTGAATGGAATGATGACAAAACAACACTGGCGTATAAACCTGATGAATGGCTTACATGGGATTCAGATATTACTGTTGATGTAAAAATTAAATTTTTGGAATATAAGAATGGCAAATGGGAAGATGTTAAAGTAAATGGTGAAGTTTCTGTTGAACAAAAACAAACAACATTTAAAACAATTCCTATGCCTGATTATATACCCCAGTACAATATTGTATACACTTATCCTCAAAACAAGGCATTTAATTTTTATCAGGACATTGAACGGAATGGTGTTATTAAACTATTCCGTGCACAGGATGAATTGTTTAACACGGGCAATGACATTCAACAGATCGTCAGGTTGGTGAATCTTTCTAATGGCAATACCCATCGGACTTCATTGAGTTATGCGAATAAGCAAATATCTTTTGTTATGCCCAACCTGGATAATGGAAGCGTGTACCGGTTAGAACTGGTGAATGTCCCTTTGAATAGCAAACAGGCAATTGATTATAATGTAAAACAGGAGTCTACTGTTTCTACATATTCTGATGAATCATCTGGTGAAAGTACAGATATAGAGATAAATACACGGTATGCAGAAGGGGTTCGAAAGGAAGCCAAAGAAAGGGTTTTTTATGAAATGGTGTTCCGCAACAGCCAATACAATACCTTGCAGGAGAAGATAAACCAATTAAACATGTCTGATGGAGTCCGATGGGAAATATCCCCACGGGTACATAGCATTACAGTGAATATTAGGGGCGAACGGTTTGATAAATATGAACTGGCAGACAGCGGGGCCATCCGGTGTAGTGTTGTAGCTGATCAAACACCCTGGTACCTCAATGAATTTAAACCATACCTTGAAAGTTTGCCGGATGATATCATTAACAGTATAGAACCATACCAGGTACCGGATGAATGTGCATACCTGTTTGAGATGGGAGGGGAGCGCAACCTCACTGATAATGAAATTGAGCTGGGCATGGCATTAGACGACCAAACACTTTCAGGCATGAAAAATTATATAGCACGTTATTCGGAACAATACTTTGACGAACTTAGGGTCATCGCATCAAACCTTGCAACCACTGCTTTTTATACTGATGAAGAAAAAAAAGTAGTCAGGGATTTATTGACCAAACCCTTTAAACCAATTACAAACGGAACGTATCCTGTGAAATTAAAATATTATATCCCGGGCAATGATACCCCGGTATCTGAATTTATTTACCAGATAAAATTGTAAAAAGAGCATGATGAAGATTTTTGATTTACAACGTAATAACATAACATATACAGGTGAAAGGCAAATGTGTCATCTTCATTTCCCATTCTCCATTCATCATTCATTATTTATAATTTATAATTAATAATTAAAAAACATGAATCGGCCTATTACATATCATACACAAAAATATTTTTCGTTGCCTTTGACAACCCCGGAACCACAAATAAACGTTGTTCGCGGCGTCCCATTCGAAGCCGTTGTCCGTAGCGTCCCATTCAAAAACGTTGTCCGTAGCGTCC
>CAYPTK010000153.1:0-6989 GCA_964413555.1 uncultured Bacteroidales bacterium
TGGGGCAAGCGTAGCGAAGCCTGCCCCGTAAGGAAGAATGACTGTATCGGGGTTAACAAACATTATGGACAAACACTACTTAATAAAGATACTTCCAATTATTATTTGATGAACAAATGATTTATATCGAGATTAATATGTTTTCGGTTTTGGATAATCTTTAATCTCTTCTAAAAACTTATTGATTTCTTCGTCAGGAAGTTCATAATCTTTTAATTCATCTGCAAAATATTTCTCGTATCCAACGAGATCCATCAAGCCATGTCCGCTGAAGTTGAATAAAATAACTTTTTCTTTCCCTTCTTCTTTTGCTTTATTGGCTTCCTGTATTGCAGCAGCGATTGCATGTGTAGTTTCAGGAGCAGGAATAATACCTTCAGTCCGGGCGAATAAAACCCCTGCATTATAGCATTCTAACTGATGTATAGACCTGGGTGCCAGTAAACCATCAACAACTGCCTGGCTTACAAGTGGAGCCATTCCATGATATCGCAATCCACCGGCGTGAATTGGAGGGGGAATAAAATCATGTCCTAGCGTGTACATCGGTAGCAAAGGTGTCAACTTTGCTTGATCTCCATGATCATATAAAAATTGAGCTTTTGTTAATGTAGGACATGATGCAGGTTCAGTAGGGATAATATCAATGTTGGCGCCATTTATTTTATCATTTACAAACGGGAATGCCAAACCTGCAAAATTACTACCACCTCCCGCGCAACCAATGACAATGTCAGGTGTATTTTCATTCACTTTTTCAAGTTGTTTTTTTGCTTCAAGCCCTATGATGGTTTGATGAAGCATGACATGGTTCAATACACTGCCAAGTGCATACCTGGTCTCTCCCTTGGGATCGGACACCGCTTCTTCTATGGCCTCACTAATAGCTATTCCAAGACTTCCTGGTGTATCTGGGTATTTTTCAAGTATTTTTTTCCCGGTATTGGTAGCCGGATTTGGGCTGGGCACACAATTTCCTCCCCAAGCCTGCATCATGGTTTTCCGCATGGGCTTTTGATCAAAACTGACTCGAACCATATAGATTTTTATATCTAACCCGAGTAATGCCCCCGCGAAACTCAAAGCACTCCCCCATTGGCCTGCACCGGTTTCCGTGGTGAGTTTTTTTATACCAAATTCCTTGTTATACCAGGCCTGAGCAACTGCCGTGTTTGGTTTATGGCTTCCAGGTGGAGATAAACTCTCATTTTTATAATATATCCTTGCAGGAGTACCAAGCGCTTTTTCCAAATCATAAGCCCTGTGCAACGGGGCAGGCCTCCAACGGGTCAGGATATCTAAAATTCCTTCTGGAATATCAATCCATCGTTCTGTACTTACTTCCTGCTCAATAAGATTCATTGGAAATACCGGAGCCAATTTATCCGGTGTCAATGGCTGTCCATCGGGGCCAAGTGGTGGTTGAACAGGATGTGGCAAATCTGCAGCGAGATTATACCATTGCCGTGGCATCTCTTGTTCTGTTAAATAAATTTTTCTTTGTTTTGTCATGTTCAACTATGTTTAATTAATAGATAAATGTATTGTTATGTATAAAAATGTTACTTAAAAGAGTAAATATATAAAATAAAATAATTCTTTAAAAAGGGCATTAAAAAATATTATTAAATTTGACAATCCAATTCTGGCTTATTTTAATTTATATAAAAAAGATGTAGTCAATACTAACGCATTATGCATTCTATAATAAAATATTTATCATATAAAACAACGGCAAGGCATAAAAAAGGCCATGGCATTCATTCTCCATTCCTTTTCAATTTTATAACAACCGTTTTTAATGATCAACATGATTATTATGAATACAGAAAGGTTGAACAACTAATTAACCGGTTGAAGTCCTCGCGTCAACGCGTTAAAAAACATGATTTGGGACATGGTTCAAAACACCAACAAAACAAACAAGTCCTTATTTCTGATTTGGTTAAATATTCCTGTGTTCCCGTTAAATACGGGAGGTTGTTATTCAGGTTAGCGAGGCATTTTAATCCTGCAAATACCATAGAGTTGGGAACTTCATTGGGCATCAGCACGTGTTACTTGGCATTAGGAAATCAAAACAACCCTGTTTATAGCATTGAAGGGTGTCCGGAATGTCTTAATAAAGCATTAGAAAACATGTCATATTTGGATTTAAAAAATATTCACCTTGTAAATGGAAATTTTGACAATGAACTTCCTGAAATGGTAAAAAAAACACGAAATATTGACATGGTATTTATTGATGGAAACCACCGGGAAGATAAGACATCGGACTATTTCAACCAATTTATACAGGCTGCTCACAACAATACAATAATTATAATTGATGACATCCATTGGAGTAAAGAAATGAGTCGTGCATGGAAAACAATTTATAACAATCCTTTAGTGACACTAAGTATTGATATTTATAGGATGGGGATTGTTTTTTTGAAAAAGGAACTTAGTAAACAGCATTTTGTAATAAGGTATTAACAGGGTATGATATTTTCGGCAAAACAAGCATCAATCACCCCAGCATATTCCGAATTTTTAATGCATTATCCGGTGCATAGGCATTAACATCATTATTAAAATAAATATAACATTCATTGGCGTTAGATAGGTTTATTCTTTTTTTCCATGTTGTTAACTCTTCATCACTATAATTGTAGCTATACCATTCATTTTTCCCATGCATTCTAAGGTATATTTTACCCGTTGAGTCTTCTATAAACTCAGGTAAATCGCCCGGGGCAGAAATGCTACACATCACTATATCAGATACTGACAGCAAATCATACACTTCCTGATCAAACCACGAGTGATGTCTGAACTCAATTACATTTATATACGATTGATCTAAATCCTGACAAAACATTTCTAATTTGCCCATGTTTTTATGCAGGTTTCCGGGTAATTGCCATAATACAGTATATATTTTCTTCTCGAGAGGTTCTATAGATTGATAAAAATGTTCAAGATGTGGTTTGCAATCTTTTAATTTTTTCATATGCGTGATATAACGGCTGCCTTTTATTGAAAATCGAAAATCTGACGGGGTTTGTTGATCCCATTCATCAAATGTTTCACGTCCGGGAATCTTATAAAATGTATTATTGATCTCAACAGTATTAAATTGTTGAGCATAATGTGCAAGCCATGATTTGGGTTTCATTTTTTCAGGATAAACTATACCCAACCAATCTTTATAATGATATCCTGAACAACCAATGTATTTTTCCATAATTCAATATTGTTTTGTTATTCTGATTGACATGAAGGACAATAATAGCCACTTCTTCCTGACACTTTAATCTTTTGTATACCTCCATCACAAGGGCACTTCCCTCCTTTTTCCCGTTGTGGTGTAATAAAATCACCCGGAAATTTCGACGGGTCAGCTTCTGAATTGATTGCTGTTTTTAATACATGACACATAGCATCATAAAGCTTTTCCAGCGTTTTATTATCAAGGTCTTTGATGTTTTTTTTGGGATGAATACGGGCATGGTATAAAATCTCATCGGAGTATACATTTCCAATGCCGGAAATGAACGATTGATCCATGAGTGTGCTTTTTATGTATCCCCGTTTATTGTTAAAAAAATCTATAAACTTGTTTTTAGGTATACTCAGGGCATCGGGACCTAAATCATTCGATTTTGCATATGATTCCGGGGATTCACAAACATCAATTTTCCCTAGTTTCCGTTTACTGATATAACTTATGTTCACGTTGTCATTAAAAAATAGTAATAATGCAGAAAATTTTGGTTTTTCATCTTCAAAGTAAGATATATTGCCCGTCATCCCAAAGTGCATGACCATCCAATTATTTGAATCAAATTTCACAAAACAGTATTTTCCCCAACGTTTAGTTGATATCATTTTTTTTTGCTTTAAATCATTTAAAGAAGAAACGTTCATTATTCTTTTAACTTCTATAGAATAATCTTCCAATATATGATTTATTGCTTTTTTTTCTATGGTTTTCCGGTATATTTCAACATCAGGTAATTCAGGCATAATGATTATTTTATAAGTAATTTCCCAAAAACTGTGCCATAAAATACTGTCTTCTTGTTCTAATAAAAGTCTACATGAAATTTAAATTCCTGAATGACAACAGGAAAACTAATCCCTAAAGTAAAAGTTTATAACAAAATCATTCTGAATGCTGGATATTCAGAGTCAATTTCCTCTAAAATGGTAGTTGAAACATAAAAAGAATTATGATATGCCATTTTTTTTTTATATTATTGTCAAAAAAAATTGGATTACAGTACTATTATTAATATTATCGCCTGTTTCTTTTTAGGTTCCCTGCTTATTCAGCTTATTTATTACTGGAGCATATTATCACGTGTTGCATTTTATTCATCATCCAAGAGAGTATCTGAACATAACCCCGTCCCTGTTTCCGTGATCATATGTGCAAAAAATGAAGAAGAAAATCTCTCTGAAAATCTTCCACCTGTATTAGAACAAGATTATCCCGATTTTGAAGTCATCGTGATCAATGATGGATCAACAGACCATTCCGATGAAATTTTAGGAGAATTTAAAAAAAAATATCCGCATCTGAAAATAAGAATGTTAGAAGAAAGAAAACTGTTTTTTGAAGGAAAAAAACTTGGTTTGACCATTGGAATTAAAGCAGCAAAAAATGAATGGCTCTTATTCACCGATGCTGATTGTAAACCGGAGAGTGATCAATGGATTAAAAGCATGCAGGATCATTTTGTTAACGAGAAAGAAATTGTCATTGGATACGGTGGATTTATTTCAACATTTTCCCTTTTAAATAATATTTTCCGTTTTGATAATTTTTTTATAGCGCTTCAATACCTTGGATTTGCCTTAGCAGGGATGCCATACATGGGAGTTGGCAGAAACCTTGCTTATCGAAAGAGTTTATTTTTCCGGAATAAAGGATTTGCATCTCATCTTCATATTGCTTCCGGTGATGATGACCTGTTTATCCAAAAAACCTCCAACAAAAGGAACACTCGGGTAGCAATATCCCCGGGAGCATATACCCGTTCAGGAACTCCTTCTTCTTTATATAATTGGATAAAACAGAAAAAAAGGCACATCAGTACAAGTAAATATTATAAATTTTCCATAAAATTTTTACTTGGTAGTGAAATGTTCTCAAGACTAGTATTTTATGTGTCTTTTATTTTTTTATTGATCAATCAACATTTTTACTATCACATTTTTTATTTATTTTTTATCAGAACTGTAACACAGCTGATTATCTTTAAGTTAGCCATCAACAAATTAAAAGAAAAACATTTTCTTTTAATTTCAGTAATTTATGATATACTTTTGCCTTTTTTTTATTTTATAATTTTTATTAGTAATTTAGTTGTTCCAAACAAAAATAAATGGCAGTAAAATCACATCTTTCAGAAAAGGCTCAACATGACCATATGCTGATACAAAAGGCATTGGAAGGGGATCAGCTAGCATATGCTGAATTGGTAGACAAATACAAAGATTCAATTTACTTTATGCTGTTAAAAATGGTTAACAACAAAACCGATGCAGAAGACCTTACAATTGAAGCATTCAGTAAAGCATTTAATAATATTGAACAATATACTCCCACGTATGCATTTAGCACATGGTTGTTCAAAATTGCCACCAATAATTGTATTGATTTTATAAGAAGGAAAAAAGAAGATAGTATTTCACTTGACAAAGCAAATGAAGAAGAGGGAACTACTAAAATATTTGTCAAAGATACAGGATTGGACCCTGAAGAATATATGATCAATAATCAAAAGATTACCGTTTTACGCTCCATTATCAAAAAATTGAAACCCCATTACCAAAAACTCGTTGAACTTCGATATTTTAAAGAATATTCATACGAAGAGATATCCCAGGAACTCGATTTGCCCTTAGGCACGATAAAAGCACAGTTATACCGTGCAAGGGAATTGCTGTTCAACATTTTAAAAAGAACAAATAAAAACATTAATAAAACCGATTAATGAATAACCCGGGCAATCTTATTTCATGGAAATAATAAAAACATACTTTCCTTTTTTAAATCTCCAACAATATCAGGCTCTCGAAAAAATAAAACCAATCTATACTTCCTGGAATCAAAAAATCAACGTGATCTCGCGAAAAGACATTGACGCGATTTATGAACATCATATTTTACATTCTCTTGCAATTCATAAGATAATTCAGTTCCCCCCCGGGACAACCATTGCAGACATTGGTACAGGGGGCGGGTTTCCCGGGATTCCACTTGCTATAGTAAATCCCGATGCCCATTTTTACCTCATTGATTCCGTAGAAAAAAAACTTAAGGTTGTACAAGCTGTAGCAGAAGCTTTGAATTTAAAAAATGTATTCACGATTAAATCCCGTGGCGAACACTTGAATCAACAATTCGATTATATTACAGGAAGAGCAGTTACAGCATTTCCTGAATTCGTGAGCACGTGTAAAAACAATATCAAACACGATGCATCCCGTATATCATATCCAAATGGTATTTTTTATTTAAAAGGGGGGGATATTAGTAAAGACATAAATCGGTTTCAACAACTCCAATACTTCCCCATCCGAAAGTTATTTGATATTGATTATTATGAAGAAAAATACATTCTATATCTCCCGGTGCATTAATTGGAATTCGCGTGTGCAGTCTAACAATTCATCGTTATTGAACGAGTAAATGGAGCTTGAAAAAAATCCTCCGGGTACATTATAAATAAATAATTTTAAAAAACGGCATGTAAAATATTTGATTTCTATAAAAAAGCATTATTTTTGTGGTCTCGAATTCAAAAAAGAATTTATAATAAATAATAAATTATAATCATAAAAAAATATAACCGATGAAAAGGACGTTTCAGCCATCAAACAGGAAAAGAAAAAACAAACACGGATTTCGTTCTCGCATGGCTACACATAATGGAACAAAAGTAATTGCAGCCAGAAGAAGAAAAGGAAGAAAAAAATTAAGTGTTTCAAGTGAA
>CAYPTK010000154.1:0-1381 GCA_964413555.1 uncultured Bacteroidales bacterium
CCACAGAAAAAAATTATTTTTAGACTCCTGCCCTAAATAATAAGCTGTTTTTTTTCTAAGCGGAATGAATAGGGACAGTGAATTTATAAATCGCTCAATTTAGCTCTTAGCTATTTTGTTGGCTTTTAACAAAATAAGCTACTTTTTCAAGAGAGGTAATCATATCATATTCTTCAATATATACATTCGGAGGCAGGTTTAAAGGGACAGATGTAAAATTTAATATCCCCTTAATTCCACATACAGCCAGTTTTTCTGCTACTTGTTGGGCACTGTCAGGTGGTACCGTTAACAGAACAATTGTTATATTTTGTTCCTTTACTATTTGATCCAGGTCTTCAAATGAATAACATTTAATCCCGGATATAACCCTGTTAAATTTTTTAGGGTCAATATCAAATGCAGCGATCAGTTTTAATTTTGGCCTCTTTCCAATGAAATATCCAGAAACAGCTTTCCCTAAGTTACCCATACCTACTACTCCAACATTTTGATCTTCTGATTTATCCAGTACTTCACCAATTTTTTCAACAAGTGCTTTGATATCATAACCTTTTTTTTGTGAGGTAGAATAACCAATAAACATAATATCTCTTCTCACTTGCACGGCAGTGATATTATGAATTTTAGCAAGCTCATGTGAATAAATATGGGTTTTCCCTTCTTTCAGGCAATTTAAAAGAGTTCTTCTAAAACCGCTCAAACGTTCAACTGTCTTTTCAGGCAGCATTAATGTTATTTTTAATAGTTAAAAATAGATATGTTATAAAATTGTAAATATAAAATTTAAAATCTAAAAATACAATATGTTCATGCTTGTTTGTTGTATTAGAAAATAAAATTAAAACAGTCTAAATAAATATTCCAGGCGTTGATTGATGGTTATACAATTTTTGCATTCATTCCACATCCAAATACAATCTATAAAATCAACAAACACGTGTAAAAGCAACCCCACGCCTAAAATTCGTGTTTTCTTAAACAATAACAATATACAGTACACCCCTATCGCGATAAACGAGTGCAGGGGGTGAATTCCAATACTACAACGAATTGGATCGAATACAGGTTCAGCAAATACATGATCAATATCTATCAGCATGGTAAGAAGCATGATAATAAATGCTTTTTTCCATACAGGCTTAAAAAAAATGATTGACACACCCAAGGGCAAAAAGACATGCAACCCGTAATGGAAAATGGATTGAAGAACATTCGCGAATAGCATACATACATTTTTAGAATCAAAAAAAATGAAAAATGAACGTGTAAGTTAAAAATATTTAAAATATTTTTTCACATTTCGTTTGAAGATTTCAACGAACTGTATTATATTTGCATTCTCAAAATAACCTTCCTCTTTAGCTCAGCTGGTTAGAGC
>CAYPTK010000154.1:1391-3716 GCA_964413555.1 uncultured Bacteroidales bacterium
TGGTTCGAGTCAAAGAAGGGGAGCTTAAAAACCCGGATTGAAAGCCGGGTTATTTTGTTTTAATAACCCGTTCATGACCAACTTTTTCTTAAATTAGCAAAAAATAAACAGATGACCCGATGTCATGACAAAATTTTGAGATACACGCGCGTGATCACGAGAGGTTTTTCCGTGAAGTAGTATCCAACATTGTCGGGAGGTTAATCTATTAAATTTTAAACCTAAAGTATAACCGTATGACATACAATGTATCTGCCGTATCTTTTGCAAATTCTGCCCCTTTTGTTTACGGATTAATGCATTCCGATATTTTTCAGGAGATAAACCTCTCTTTGGATACTCCTTCTGAATGTGGCAATAAATTAATCAACAAGGAAGCGGATATTGGAGAAGTTCCGGTAGCTGCAATCCCCGAAATACCAAATGCACAAATTATTACCAACTATTGTATAGGCGCCGGGCATCATGTAAAAACAGTATTATTTGTAAGCAATGTAAAACACGACAAATTAAAACGTATTTATCTTGATGATGAATCAATGACATCCAATTGGCTGGCCAGGATATTTGCCTGTAAATTTTGGAATATTGATGTAGAATGGAAAAAACAAAAGGTAAACGAAACGGACAAGTTACTTTCTGATGATGCAGGAGTGATATTGATAGGCGATAAAGCATTTCAAATAAAGGAAAACCAATACGCTTACCAATATGACCTGGCCGAAGAATGGAAAAAATATACCGGGTTGCCTTTTGTATTTGCTTGTTGGGTAACCAACAGGTCTCTCGAAAACAAATGGATAGACCGTTTTAACAACGCGTTACAAAAAGGGTTGGATAACATTGACAAAGCCATAAACATGAATCAATTTACCAGGAAACACCCTGACGATATTTTTAAGTACCTGACACGAAATATTTCCTTTAACTTTGATAACGATAAAAAGAAAGCAATGGAATTATTCTTGCACTATAAAAAAGAAATTTCCAAATAAATAAACAATTTAAAAAACATGGAAATACAACAACGTCCTTCACAAACAAAAATCATTGCCACCATCGGCCCAGCCTCTTCATCAAAAGATGTTATGAGGAAAATGTTTATTGAAGGGATAGATGCATGCAGGCTTAACTTTTCACATGGCACCCATGAAGACCATCTCAAAACAATAAATAATGTTCTTTCATTGAACAAGGAGCTGGACACTCACGTTGCACTCATTGCAGATTTACAAGGCCCTAAAATAAGAATAGGAAACGTGCAAGATAATAACATTGAATTGAAAAGCGGTTCTCATATCCAATTGGTAAATTATGAATGCACCGGTACTGCCTCACGAGTGTTTATCAATTATAAAAATCTTCCTCAAGATGCTAAAAAGGGAGATATTATCCTGATGGATGATGGAAAAATTCAGTTAAAAGTGATTGAAAATAATGACAAGGAAACTGTAACCGCTAAAGTATTACACGGGGGCAACTTATCTTCAAAAAAAGGGGTTAATTTACCAGACACGAACCTTTCATTGCCCAGTTTAACAGGAAAAGACATTAATGACGCGGAATTCGCGTTAGAACAGGAGGTCGACTGGATTGCACTTTCGTTCGTGAGATCAGTAACTGATATCATAGAATTGCGAAAGCTGATCCGCCAAAAAAAGAAACATGCAGGCATTATTGCAAAAATTGAAAAACCAGAAGCACTAAACGAGATAAATGAAATCATAGACGCGACTAATGCTGTAATGGTGGCCCGCGGCGATTTAGGTGTTGAAGTACCATTCGACAGGGTGCCCATGATCCAAAAAGATATTGTACAAAAATGCATCCAACATGCTAAACCGGTGATCATTGCAACACAAATGATGGAAAGCATGATCAATAATTTCAACCCCACCCGTGCAGAAGCCAATGATGTAGCCAATGCAGTAATAGACGGTGCCGATGCACTCATGCTAAGCGGCGAAACCTCTATTGGAAATTTTCCGGTAAGGGTGATTAAAAACATGCAAAAAATTATAGACCGAACAGAAGAAAAAGGGGTTAAATATCACGGGGAACACTCCCCTGAAGAGTTCACACCAACCTTTTTCCCTGACTCAGTGTGTTTTAATGCCAGCAACATGGCAAAACAAACCCGGGCAAACAGCATTATCACGTTCACTCATTCGGGATATACCGCGTTCAAAATATCTAGCTACCGGCCCAAATCAGATATCTTTGTTTTTACCAGCAATAAAACACTATTACGTAGAATGTCATTGCTTTGGGGTGTACGTGCTTTTTATTTCGAAGAAGACAAAAATATCGAAGAAGCCATTCAAT
>CAYPTK010000154.1:3726-6879 GCA_964413555.1 uncultured Bacteroidales bacterium
CTTTTTGCATCGTCGACGTGGCGAGTCCTTGATTTTTTGAAAGAAAGAAGGTTAATATCCGATGACAATGTAGTTATTCACGTTGGCAGTACGCCTCAATATCGTAAAGGAAAAGCAAATATGATCAGGGTCAGTTACGTGTAAAGATTAATCAACCAAGGCAATGCAAACGACTACAAATTTAATAGCCGAGATAGAAAATAAATGGTTAATCGTATTATACAATTTTTGTAAAGAACAATTTAATAACCGTTTGATATCGCATGACCACACCCATCATCTAAGGGTTTGGAAGACAGCATGCACAGTTATAAAACAAATCCCGTCACAATATTCCCTTGATAAAACAGAGATTGAACAACTGATATTTGCAGTGTTTTTTCATGATATGGGAATGAAAGATACCATTAACCCCAGGCATGGAAAATACAGCAGAAATCATTGTGCTGAATATTTACATGCACATACCGACTTGGATTCTGATCATAAAAATGCTATATTAGATGCAGTGGAATATCATGATGATAAATCATATTCACAAGCCAATGGAACCAATACATTATTATCCATCCTGAATATAGCCGATGACTCAGATGCTTTTGGCGCTATAGGTGTTTACAGGTATTGTGAAATATGGATGCTAAGAGGACATGCTGTTAAAGATATGCCGGACACGATTATACCAAACCTTCAAAGAAGGTTTAAGAACCTCAAATCCAGTCCTTTTCTCACGGACCTTTTTATTAAAAAACAGGAAAAAAGATTTCATTTCACTCGACACTTTTTTTTATTATTAAAAGAACAAATTTCTTTACCCGGGGCTGGTTACAAGAAGAGAGGGCCATTGGGGGTTATTGGCTTTTTCAATGATAATATTATAGAAAAAAACATCGAATTTAATGACATTCCACGAGATGTTCGTGCTCCCCTGGATGATTACAGCAAACAATATTTTGAACAATTGGATCAGGAAATTTCCAAAAAAAAATAGTGCCCGTCTCTAAAGTCCTCCTTCTTCATTACATTTGACCCAAAATTGTTTATTTACACCACGAACATTAAGGGGACTTCTTCATGGTAATAAACCAAAACAATCCCTTACATAAAAAGCTCTTCATCCCTTATTAGCATCAGGATTGCCGAATGCGGGACAATAATATATCGTTCTTCTTTAAATGTTATGTAATAGCCATTGCTTTGTAAATATATTGCCATATCGCCCACTTCGGCTTGTAATGGGATGTATCTTACTTCTTCTTCATATTCTTCTTTCCATGCTTCATCTTCTTCCTGCATAACAGGCACGGGATATCCCGGTCCTACTCTCATTACATAACCGCTATGCGCCTTTTCTTTCTCATGTACCCCGGGTGGCAGATATAACCCGGATTTTGTTTTTTCCTGCTTGGTAGAGGGCTTGATCAAAACCCGTTCTCCGACCATGATGAATTTGTTCAGATCTTTCTCTTCAATATTTAATGCCATAGATTATCAATGATTCAATAAAAGGACAAATATAATGAATTGTCAAAAACATGAACAATGAAATTTATGCTATTATTATATAATATTTCATCCATAATCTAAAAAAATAAAAAATTGTTAAAAAACTTATTGTGAAACCATTTTATATCAATTTTCGTAAAAATAACTATTATTTAATAATCTTTAAATCCTAAAAATTATGAAACTTGAAATTTTTCCCTTAGTGATCATGTTGATCGTCCTTTTATTCCTGTTCATCATTCCTCAATGGAAAATTAACACCAAAGCCGGCAAGCCGGGATGGGCTATCCTGATTCCCATTTACAGTACCCTGGTCAGGCTCGAGATGATTGGTAAACCCTGGTGGTGGATACTAATTATGTTCTTCGTGCCAATCATAAACATCGTGTTCCTTATCTGGTTCCTTAACCTGTTGGTTAAAAGCTTTGGAAAAGGGGTTGGCTTTACTATTGGAATGATCCTGCTTCCTTTTATTTTCATTCCAATCCTCGGTTATGGCAGCGCAGAATACAAAGGCCCGGCGGGTGCTACAGGTGAATGATTTTTTTAGGTTAACAAAAAGAGGCTGCTGTTGCAGCTTTTTTTTATTCAAAATTTCACTATTTAAAATATACGTTATTTTATATTTAAATATTTGCCTCATACATCTTTTTTAATTATGTTTGACACGTCGTACGCAATTTAACAGCAATGATTGAATTATTAGGTTTTTTATTTTTGGTTATTTTTGGTATTACAGCCATTTTAACCATTGCCAGCTTGCCGGGATGGATAAAGATCCCGGAGTGGTATCGAAAAAAACTATTCCTGGCACTAATCCTTGAAGTCATTGGATCCATTATCATCTTTTTTGAAAAAAACTATCTTGCTGATGATCCCGTGCCCATCAGCCATGATGTGACACCAAAAAACTGGGTTGCTTTAACAGAAGACGCGGAAATCATTCAGCCTAAAATGAATATTTCATTCCAGGACACCAGCATCGAATATACATTGGGAAATAAAAATTTACAGGGGGTTCCCAATCTCACGGGAACGCTCACGGATGAAGGATTAACGATTTACGGCAATGACCAACAAGTATTGGGAAGGTTAAAAGAACAATTTTTAAAACAACAGGGATTTTATAATTCCATTAACTCGAACAATAATGAAATTTCAGCATCCAATAACTATACAGTGGTTAAATGGTATAAAAGCACGAACAGTAAATGGAAAATCAACGGGGCATATTTACAACAATGTCCTTTTCATTTAATTGTATATGACGATGGCACGAACACCAAATATAAAATCATCAATACCTCTACAAATGCAATGGTTTTTAGATCAGAAACCATTGCCAGGCCATTGTTTGACGTGGACAACCGGATCATTCATTTTTATAAACATGAAGGGCAATATTATTTAATCAGGATTGTAGAGGCCAGTTTAAAACCAGGATCAGACCAATTTGTTCATGTATTGCACATCCGCTTCAAACCAACCCTGATATTATGACACACCTGGTATAACTCTTCAATTTTAGTAGATAAAACTGCACGAATCACGCGCGATGATTCAAACAAAATACCATTTTTAGTGTCCGTATTAAAGTCAGGTCTTGGATCATAATGTTCGATAACGAGGCTTGTGAAGCCCCAAAAT
>CAYPTK010000155.1:0-6831 GCA_964413555.1 uncultured Bacteroidales bacterium
CTTCAACAATCTGGCCACCACCATTGAATTCATACTTGTCATCATAGAGATTGGCTGATGTCCCTTCCTGATCAATGTTTACAAACCATGCGTTTTGATGGATGGCTGAAAAATAATCTGTTGGTTTGTCTTCATCTAACCTGGCAAGTTCATTATTGAATTTAGGATTGCTGTAATTTAATAATAATAAAGTATCTGATCCCTCTCCAATAATTATATCCTGTTCTGCAAAAACAGTAAATACATCACCATTCTCTTTTTCAATAACTGGAAACGTGTGAATCCCTTTAAATTGATATTTCGATTCAATGATATTGATATCTGTAAAAACTACAGTAATAACTCCTTTATATTCTTTATTATCCCTGTAATCAAACCCCACATCCCATAAACAGGCCACTAGTATTTGTCCGATATCATGATTAAAAGGCAACGGGTAGGTTTCATTAACATTGACATACATGAGCCCGGATCCGGAAAATCCATGATCACTCGTGTCTGATGTAAATAATACATTGCCCGGTAACTCCTCTCCTTTAAAAAGTGAAAGCGCTAGTGAAGCACAATATCCTGCTGCTGACGAAACTTTTATTCCATGCTGTAATGGTTCAATTTCCGGATCATGATTGATTTCTTTATCCTTATTACAGGCATTGAACAGGTACAAAATACAGAAAAATAACGTGCATAGGATAGTCTTTTTATAAAATATTTTTTTATTCTTCATAACTTAGTTCATAAATTATTATAATTCAATTCTCTAATAACAAATTTATGAAAAATATGAATTGGTATGAATGATATCAATAAAAAATATCATGTTTTTGATCTTTGTAGTAGTAAATTATGAAATGCCGAGTCCATAGGATGGGTGTTATGGACAAATGATTACTTTTTATTAACCAAATAACATGTTTAACAATTCTTGATAGTGATATTATAAATATTTTTTCTAAAATACACTTCATCCATACATTTTACACCAGGCATTATAGTAGTGTCAGGACCAAATCATTCATAGCTTATTGATGTAAAGAAGCAATTTTTAGGGTAGGCATAATATAGCCAGCGGGCATGAAAGGAATAATAATTCATGAAAATTCTAATTTTTTTCCGGTTGTTCATATACAAAATCAAAATCTTTTGTACTTTTATCAAAGTTTATCATGGTGTATAGGCCATGTTGTATTTTAAAAACATAAAATATTCCGGAGGGCACTATCATGTTCAATAAAATCACAACAGCAAAGGTTGAAAAATGGGCGCGTGAAAAAAACCTGAAAAAATTAATAAAAGGCATCCAGGCGAAAGACCATACCGTGCGTGATAAAACCTTCTCTTCCCTTCAAGGTATTGACAATGCAGGTGCTAAACTCAAGGAGATTTATAACCAGTCAAATAATAAAATCAAGTCCGGGGTTGTCTCCGCTGCTGCCGGGATCAGGGATGATCATTCAGTACAGATATTAAAATCAGCGCTTGAGAAAGAGAGCTATGAAATCAAGGTTCAGGCAGCCAAAGCATTAAATTTTGTTAAAAACCAGGAAATCATTCAGTCATTAATTGAATCGTTAAAACATGAAGGGAGTGAATTAAGCCGTGCTGTTTCCGATTCATTATTCGCCTTGAAAGAACATTCAACGGATTTATTAATTGATGCATTAAACAAAAGTGATTCTTCAAATACACGAAAAGGCGCGGCCGGAATTTTAGGGAGAATACAATCCCCTAAAGCCATCCCGTGTTTAATCAAAACATTAAAAGATGACCCCAGTCCTGAAGTCAAACTTGCAGCAGAAAATGGCCTCAAAAATATTGGCAACCAGGCACAGGATGAACTGCTCAAGGCATTGGACCATGAAGAAATACGCCCGCGTATATGCCGGATTCTCGGCGTTGTTGGCGATATTAAGGCCATAGACCCGATGATTGGCCTGCTTGGCAAAGAAAAACCCGAGGCATTGCCTGCTACCATTAAAGCATTGGGCAATATTAGCAATGTAGGCAACACGAAACTTGTTGAACATATTTTACCCTACCTGGAAAAACAGGATATGGTTGAACAAGAAATAAAGCAATTAGACCCAAAAGCAGATAAAGAACGAATTGCAGACCTCAAAAAACTGAAACGTGAAATCAAACAGACCTCTATTGAAACACTGGGTAAATTGGGTGATTCAAGAACCATTGCCCCGATCATCAACGCTTTACAGGACACGTACCTCAGGAATGCTGCCACGTATGCACTTGTTCAACTGGGCGACGAAGCCGTGTTAAAAGCCATGAAACAAGATGAATGGTTTGCCAAAGATGTCACTTATGCCCTAAAACAACTTGGCACCAAAGAAGCTGATAAAATGCTGAAGGTAGTAAAAGAAAATCAAAAGTAACCTGAAGCTGAACGTGTTGCTTCTTTATAACATTTAAAATAAAGGCACTTGGCAATTCACATCTAAAACCCGTGAAAAGTATTTTTCCATCATGTCCGCTAACCTCGTTACGTTTGAATCTTGGCCTTTTACTTGCTTCTGCTAAATCAAATATATAACCCTATAATAAGGTGATACATTAATGTCCAAATTACAAGTATATAAAGCCTCGGCCGGTTCCGGTAAAACGTTTCAACTGATTGGGCGGTATCTTTATTTCCTGTTTCAGCGTCCATCAAATTATAAACATGTTTTAGGGGTCACGTTTACCAATAAAGCAGCGGAAGAGATGAAAAAGAGGATTGTTTATCAACTGTTCCTCTTGTCTAATGGAATGGATTCACCATATAATGAACAATTGCGGGAAGCGTTTCAGTTAACTGAAAATGAGGTCAAAGATAAAGCTCAACAACAACTGAAAAATATTCTTCACGATTTTTTCAGGTTTTCAATATCTACCATAGATACTTTTTTTCAACAGATCATCAGGGCGTTTGCAAAAGAAATGGGCCTGCAGGCAGGGTTTAACCTTGAAATGGAGAATGACAAGGTATTGAATATCGTGGTGGACCGCGTTTTATCGAAACTAAACGAGTCTCCACGAATGGTAGATTGGCTAAGCCGCTTTGCTGAAAATAAAATATCTGAAGGGAAGAGCTGGAATATTAAAAATGATATGATCGGCCTGGGCGACGAAGTGTTTAAAGAGCACGTGCAATCACTGAACAGGCATTTAAGAGCCAATGTAAACGACAGTTTTTTTAATGATTACCTGAAAGATATTCACGGGATTATTGGGCATTTTGAATCCAAAATGCAGGAATTCGGCCAAAAAGCCCTTAAGCTGTTAAGCAACCACGGGCTTGAAATTATCGATTTTAAATATGCCCATTCCGGCTTCGCGAATTATTTTAAAAAGATTTCAGCCAAAAAAGACTTTCAACCCGGGAAACGATTATTGGAAGCAGTGAATAATATTGATACATGGGTGACGAAAAATTCAGGGAAAGAAGAGGCCATTAAACGCGTTTATGATGAATTGAATGAACTTTTGAACGACATACTGGCGTTTTACAATCAGCATTTCAGGGATTATTACACGGCCAGGGAGATAGGAAATCATCTATTTACATTTGGAATTATTCATGATATTGCCGATGAACTAAACACGTATACATCCGAAGAAGATATCTTTCTTATATCAGACAGTGCATTATTCCTGAATGAAATTATTGCCAATAATGATACCCCGTTCATCTTTGAAAAAACGGGTAACCTGTTCAAACATTATATGATTGATGAATTCCAGGATACATCCAGTCTCCAGTGGGAAAATTTTAAACCACTGATAAACAACAGTCTTGCTGAGAATCACAGCAACCTGATTGTCGGGGACGTGAAGCAGTCAATTTACCGTTGGCGAAATAGTGACTGGAACATCCTGGCAGAACAAATTGATAATGAATACCCTTCTTCTCAAATTCAACATTTTTCATTAACTAGTAATTATCGAAGCAGGGCACGTGTTATCGAGTTTAATAATACTCTTTTTTCACTTGCACAACATGTTATTCAAGATAAAATCAACGGCCTGATAGAACACGAGGGCCTCGAGTCGCCTCTTGAACATTTGACGGGTAAAGTACTGAAAGCATACCATGAACCTGTTCAAAGCCTTTCTCCCGCCAATTCACCCGGCGGGTATATTCATGCCTCGTTCTTTCCTGATGAAGAATTCAATGAACGCGTAAATAAAGATATCCCTGATACACTTATTGAATTATTTGACAAAGGTTATCAACCGGGGGATATTGCTTTTCTGGTAAGACAAAACAAAGAAGGACAGGAACTTGCAGAAATGCTCCTTCAATTCAATAGTTCGGGTGTGATTCCTGAAAAATACCGGTTCAATATCATCTCCGAGGATTCATTATTCTTAGAGCATGCTTCATCAATTAAAATCATCCTTTCCTGTTTTAAATATTTAGTTTTTCCTCATGATGAGATCAATAAAAAAATATTATCCAATGAATATTATCATTATATACTCCAACACGCGCCTGATTCCCAGGAACAACATGATCTTTTCGGTAAAAATGATATGAAGAATCCCCTTTCATTCGAAAAAATAGTTCCTGAAGAACTCATTACCGGTTTTTCTGTACTCCGTCAATATCCATTGTATGAATTGACCGAACAAATCATTGCTTTATTCGGATTGAATGGTATTCAACATGAAATCCCTTATCTCGAGGCTTTTCAGGACATTATAAATGATTTTGCATCTGGAGAATCAACAGGTATACATTCTTTTTTAAACTATTGGAACGAAACAGGACGTAAAAAAACATTGAACCTGCCTGAACAGCAGAATGCCATCCGGATCATAACCATACATAAATCAAAAGGGCTTGAATTTGATGTTGTCATGATCCCCTTTTGCCATTGGAAATTAAATAATTCCCCGGGCATTTTATGGTGTTCTCCCTCCTGCCCTCCATTTGACAAGCTTCAACACGTTCCCGTGAAATATTCAAAACAATTAAAACAAACACATTTTTACCGGGAATATTTTGAAGAATACCTGAAAGCCCATGTTGACAACCTGAATTTATTATATGTTGCATTTACACGGGCAAAAGAGTGCCTGATCACCTGGTCGCGTTATATACAAGAATCGAATTCTTCTAAAAAAGAACCTTATAGTACTGTTGCTAAATTATTGGAGGCGTGCTTTATACACGGGGGGATAACTGACGAGAAATTAACGATATCGTTTGAACAGTACTGGGATCCGGAAACCCTGCAATTTATAAAAGGTGAAATTCCGCTGAAAGAACAGCCAAGACCGGCAACTGGTAATTATTTAATAATGGACCGTATCAAGGCAGGTACAATACATCATGCATTGCAACTGCGGCATTACGGCAAAGATTATTTTTCATTTGATGATAAACCTGTAAAAGAACAGTTAAATTACGGGACCATCATGCACGAGGTATTGTGTAATGTTAAAACACCGGGGGATATTGACAAAGCCATTCACAGGGTTTTTCTCGATGGTTTGATAAGCAATGACGAAAGGATGACGATTTCAGAATTACTTCATAAATCCCTGCAAAATGAAAACGCCCGCGATTGGTTTGACGAGACTAAGTGGACCATTAAAACAGAAGCGGATATTTTATTGCCTGATGGCAGGAATGTTCGTCCCGACAGGGTTTTAATCCGTGAAAATAAGGTGGTTGTAATTGATTATAAATTCGGGATGTTGGAAGAAACAACACACCAGAAACAGGTTCAATATTACATGAAATATTTATCGGGTATGGGATACCAGGATATCAAAGGATACCTGTGGTATGTTGGTTTGGATAAAATCAAAGCCATTCATTAATGTTTGTTCTTTTTACTTTGTACCTTTGTACACGTGTTACAATATGACGAATAATAAATGAAACGAATACATGAAATACCCGTGGGGACACGCGAGAAGATTTAATGGCTACCCTGAATACATCAGGGGAATTTACGGGGAACGTGTACAAAAATTGGCCATTGATGCCGGGTTCACCTGTCCAAACCGCGACGGGACAAAAGGAACACGCGGGTGTATTTATTGCAATAACAATGCATTCAACCCGTCGTATTGTACACCCGAAAAACCGGTCAGGCAGCAACTCGAAGAAGGCATTGAATTTCATCAACGCAGGTACCGGGGAGCTACGAAATACCTGGCTTATTTTCAGGCTTATACAAATACTTACGCCCCGTTTGAAGAGTTAAAAAAGCTCTTTGACGATGCATTGTCAGTTCCCAATATCACGGGCCTTGTAATTGGTACACGTCCTGATTGCATTGAAGATAAGATTCTCGACTACCTGGCTGAATTATCAAGCAGGTATTATATCATTGTAGAGTATGGCATCGAAAGCTGCAGTGACGAGACATTGAAAAAGATCAACCGCGGACACACGTTCGGGCAAACAAAATCTGCACTACACGAGACATCTGAAAGGGGCATTAGAACAGGGGGGCATATAATTTTAGGGTTGCCCGGGGAAAGCAGGGAATACATGCTTTCAGAGGCCGGGATATTGTCCTCTCTCCCGTTGAATAACATAAAAATTCATCAGCTTCAAATCTTGGTTAACACCGGTTTGGCCGAAGAATATAAACTCCACCCGGATCGCTTTAACCTGTTTACACTCGAGGAATATCTCGATTTTTGTATTTCTTTTATCGAGAGACTGAAGCCGTCAATAGTTATAGAGCGAATTGCAGGAGAAGTACCGCCACGATTTTTGCTTTCTCCAACATTCGGTGCATTAAGAAATTTTGAGATCATCAGGATGCTCGAGCAAAAGCTCGAGGAAAAAGATACATGGCAGGGAAAATTATT
>CAYPTK010000156.1:0-6731 GCA_964413555.1 uncultured Bacteroidales bacterium
CCTTCTTCAAAGGGGCGTTGAAATGCTTTCCTGCCGGATATTAAACCTGTACCGCCAGCACGCTTATTGATCACGGCAGTCCTTACTGCATTTTCAAAATCGGAAGTTCCGGATGAAGCGCCTCCTGAATTGATCATGCCGATTTTTCCCATGTAACAATTAATCACCTGGTATCTGCACAAATCAATCGGGTGATTGGTTGATAATTTATCATACATGTCAGGGTGCGTTTTGCCAAAGCTTATGGCCCTGAATCCTCCATTATTGGTTGCTTGTTTCTGTTTGATCAGGTCGGCTTTAATTGTTACACCAATGTGATTTGCCTGCCCGGTAAGGTCGGCAGCCGTGTGGTAGTCTTTGTCTTTTTTAAACCCGCTATTTCGCGTGTAACACCAAAGCACTGTTGCCATGCCAAGCTCATGGGCTACTTCAAAGGCTTCCGATACTTCTTCTATCTGGCGCCTCGATTCTTCAGAACCAAAATAAATCGTGGCTCCAATAGCTGTAGCACCTAAATTCCAGGCCTCTTTCACGGTGCCAAAAAATACCTGGTTATATGAATTTGGATAGGTCAGGAGTTCGTTGTGGTTTAATTTTACAATAAACGGTATTTTATGTGCATATTTCCTGGCAACCAGTCCCATGCCACCCAATGTCGTGGCTACTGCATTGCATCCCCCTTCTATTGCTAATTTGATGATGTTTTCCGGGTCGAAATACATGGGATTGGGCCCGAATGCACTGCCTCCTGTATGCTCGATGCCCTGGTCAACCGGTAAAATTGATAAGTACCCGGTGCCGCCTAAACGCCCATGGTTATATATTGAATAAAGACTTTTTAATACCTGTGCATTCCGGTCACTGTCTCTGAAAATAGCATCTACATGATCCGGGCCTGTCAAATGCATTTGAGATTTTGCAATGGTTTGAGAAGCGTGGTCAAGGAAATATGATGCCTCTTCACCCAAATACTCGTTTATCTTATCAAAATTATTCATTGGTGTATCCATTTCTTTAATTTTTTTAAATTTATTAATATCTCCTGATATACTAAAATCATGCCAATAAATCATGTTATTTTGTAATTGTATACCTGTAAACCAGTAAAAGGTCAGGCACTATAAATAATGCCCCCTGACGAATCCCTTTTTGCCCCGGTAACGGATGCCAGGCAATTGTTTTCTCCCCGTACCCGCAATATCCCGAGCAAGCCAAAAATCAGCGCTTCTTTATATGATATTAACGTGTCATCAGGGATATATATCCCGGTATTGCACTTGTCTTTGATAAGCTGAACCAGGTATTTATTGAATGCACCACCTCCGGTAATCAGAATTTTCCCGTTTGGGTTAATCCCATGAATAGTGTCTGCAATCTGTTGAGAAACATGCTCATACGAAGTTCTTATCGCTGTTGGTAATTCAAGTGAGTATTTATCTAAAACTGGTAATATATACA
The DNA here is from genome assembly GCA_964413555.1 of uncultured Bacteroidales bacterium. Lineage (GTDB taxonomy): Bacteria > Bacteroidota > Bacteroidia > Bacteroidales > JBBRXJ01 > CAYMKE01. The sequence continues at coordinate 1,459 of CAYPTK010000156.1, forward strand.
TTTCAAACCATTCGCGGCCCAGGGATTTCGGGAGTGTATCGCGGTAGTATTCCAGGTCATTCAGCTCTTTTAACATATCATGATGAATGCAGCCCATGGAACCCATGGCCCCGTCCTGATCAAATGCATGGCCGGTTTGATGAACAAGGTGGTTAATTAACATGTTGCAGGGACATATATCAAATGCCTGCATCTGGCCATCGTGAGAATATGAAATATTGGCAATACCCCCCAGGTTTAAACAAGCATCATATTCACTGAATAATAATTTATCTCCAATGGGCACGAGGGGAGCACCCTGGCCGCCCAATGCAATATCTAGCGAACGAAAATCAGTGATCGCGGGTATCCCTGTTTCCGCGGCTATGAAAGCACCGTTGCCGATTTGAAGTGTTATCTTTTTTTCCGGCTGATGGAATACTGTATGGCCGTGAGAAGCAATATAATCCGGTTTTATAGATGAGCCATGCAAAAATTCATTGACCTTTTGGCCTGTAAATTGCCCGAATTCGTTATGTAAATGCCACAACCCGATCGCGTTTAACCGTCCGGCTCCAGACAGGCGATTTTTCCATTCGTCATGATAATCAAACGTTTCTGTTTTAACGAGTTTATATTTCCATTCATCTTGTTCGATTGAAAACCTGCACGACACGATATCAAGGCCATCCAGTGACGTGCCCGACATGGTTCCTATAATGGTGTATTCTGTCTTTGTTTTATGAAGCATTGGTTTAGCATTAAATATATTCCTGTTAATAATAAAATGTAGTATGATATGATGCAATATTATTTTTTTCATCAATAACAAACAATTCAAGCTCGTGTTGTTGATATTTTTTCAGTCGTTCATCATCAATAAAATACATGATCCTGTCATCTTTAAAATCATATTCAAACAAGGCCCATTGATTATCAATATACCCGGTATATTTTGCAATCCCGGATAGATCGTCCGTTGCTTTAAATGCTATCATGTCATCTTTCTCGTATTTCGTTTTATTGGGATGAAGTGGAGTGATTTCAGGAGCAATTGTATCGATTGCAATGGAGAATTCACCGAATTCTCTTATGTAGGCGGTAACATATCCATCAGCAAAGGAATATGATCCGCCCATGGATTCAATTTCTTCATCATCGTCATCATCATTAATTTTAATGATCAATGCATTGTCTTGTAACTCTTCATCAAGTTTGACCGGGTACAGGGATAACGTGATATATTTTTGAACCGGGGTGAATTTATCGTGTATGATATGAATATCTGAATACATATCTTTTCCCGGTTCCCGTGTAGAATATTTAAATTTTAACGTATCATACAACGCGTTTTCAGGAATTGTAATTTTTATCCCGGTATCTGTAAATTGATTTTCCTTGTTAAACGGCATGAGCATCGTGTAATTAGTATCCGAACAAGTGTTGCCCGTGGTGTCCGCGGGAGTGTTTTTAACAAAGAATGAAATGGTTGATGTATTATTATATATGTCACTGACTTTGTATTGGACGTGATGGACATTGGTGTCATTGAATACAATACTGCCATCCCCGTTTATTTCTTTATAAATACTTAGAGGATTGTTCGGTTGGACAAATGATTTTTGAATTTTATATTTGTCCCGCTGTTTTGTTTCATAATCAATCAGGCTATTGATATAGCGTGTTTCATTAAACGAGAATTCGTCAATCACATGATAATAATGACGGGTTGAATCAACCAGCAATTCAATTGAATGGATTCCACACCGGTTTCTTGATCCATCGTGGTAGTCATATGTTTCTATTCCAAACCCGATCCTGCCGCTTACTTCGACGGGTTGACTGTTGGTTGTTTTGTAATGGCCGTTTTTCCCGGTTACATTCATAATTAATTTTTCATGTTCACCATTGACGAGACCGTGGGCACTTAATGGATAAATTGCCGCGCGGAAGATCCTGGGATGAATGTTATCTTTTACCTGTATCCCCAGGTTTAAAGGGTTTAAAGGATGTTGGTTGACAGAACTCCTGATTTCAAAATGAAGATGAGGGCCAAATGAATACCCCGAGTTTCCCGAGTAGCCAATGATCTGTTTCTTTTTTAAAGGAAATTCCCCGGGGCCGGGAAATAAATCAACAACATGACTCTCTTTTTCATATTGTTTCATTTTTACATAGTGTTCAATATTCCCCGTGAACCTGTCTAAATGTCCGTAAACACTGGTGTACCCGTTGTCGTGCGTGATGTAAATAGCCCGGCCATAGCTTTTCGTGGTAATTTTTATCCTGGAAACATACCCATCTGCTATAGATTGCACTACTTTGCCCGTGACACCCTGGGTTTTAATATCTATCCCCGAATGAAAATGATTTGTACGCAATTCACCAAACGTGCCGGATAAATAGATGGGAATTCTTACAGGCGGGGCAAAATAATTGGCTGGTTTCCCCGTTTGACTATAAGAAAGAAGTGAAAAACTAATCATGAAAAGAAACAAAACAAATCTGAATTGGTACATAATTTAATATTATTTTAATTTGGCTAATAGTATACATCAAAAATAAATTTATTTTAATATATTTATATAACTTAAACAACTTTTGATAATTTTTCATAATATTGAATTTATTTTATATTTGTATAAATAAATTGAAATGATTGAAACGAATCATAAATTAATTGTCGAACTAAGTGAAAAGATCAATACAATCATTTCACTTTATGAAAGCCAGAAAAATGAATTTGAAGAGCTTAAAAAAGAACACGAGGTGCTTAAAGAGACTTTGGGCCTGAAAGAAGAAAAAATGAATGAATTACAAAATAAATATGAAAACATCAAAATATCAAAAAAAATTACAAACAATGAAGAAGATGATGCTTTAATGAAAAATAAAGTAAATCATTTGGTGCATGAGATTGATAAATGTATAGGATTATTAAATCAATAATAAATGGGAGAAGATAAATTATCCATACGCGTGGCTATAGCTGACAGGTATTATCCTCTAAAGATTAACAGAACAGACGAAGAGAAGATCAGGAAAGCTGCAAAACGGATTAATGACAAAATATCCCAATATAAAAAGCGCTATAAAGACAAAGATAATCAGGATTTTTTATCAATGGCAACGTTGCAGTTCGTGACAGAGCTCATTGAAAAAGAAGAGAGTAAAAATGATTTAGAACCAATAATGGATGACATCCGGGAACTTAATGAAGGGCTCGATGCATACTTAAATAAAGGAGACAGCGTTCTTTAAAATATTGAATACGAGATTAAACCCGTATTATTTCTTCATCCTTTTGAAAACTCAGCACCAATACAATTGAGGACCACCTCGATTTGTGTAGGACAGGCCGCGATCTTTATGATTCTCTTAAACGGGACAGCGGAAGCCCAAAGCAAATTGGTATCCTCTTCCATATTAAATATGGAGTTTTCTTTAAAGTTTGTTGAATTTAATACGGGTTTTTTTTATGCTAAAATATTAACCAAACATAAATTATATAAAAAATGGAAACAAATATATTAGGTATTTTTAGTCAAATAAACACGTCAGTCAATTATATTTCATTAGTCATTGGATTTGTTGGAGGCGTGGGTGTATTTTTATTATCATGGTTTATCATCTTGAAAAATAAAGCAAAAAGTATTATACGCGAAGCAGAATCAGAAGGAGAGGTCATTAAAAAGGATAAAATACTCCAGGCCAAAGAAAAATTTTTACAACTAAAATCCGATCATGAAGAACATATCAAGAATAAAAACAATAAGATTGGCGAAATAGAAAACAGGATAAAACAAAAAGAACGTGAAGTTTCACAGCGATTAAAAGATTTTGAATATCAAAAGCGGGAAGTAGAAACTGAAAAACAAAATCTTAACAGTCAAATGGAATTGGTTGAGCGCAAAAGAACAGAACTGGAAAAGATACATAAACAACAGGTACGGCAATTGGAAACCATTTCATCTCTTTCGGCAGAAGACGCCAAAAACCAGATTATCGAGTCTCTGAAAGACGAAGCCAAAACAGATGCCATATCTTATGTTAACGAGATAATGGACGAGGCCAAAATGAATGCCAATAAAGAAGCCAAAAGGGTCATTTTACAGGCCATGCAGCGTATCGCTTCAGATACTACAGAACAAAATGCTGTAACAGTATTTAATATTGAGAATGATGAATTAAAAGGACGAATTATCGGCAGGGAAGGCCGTAATATCAGAACCCTTGAATCAGCAACAGGAGTAGAAATTATCGTGGATGATACCCCCGAATCAATTATTCTCTCGTCTTTTGACCCGTTGAAAAGAGAAATTGCCAGGCTGGCACTGCATCAATTGATTGAAGACGGTCGAATTCATCCTACCCGCATTGAAGAAACTGTAGAGAAAGTTAAAAAACAGGTTGAAGAAGAGATTATTGAAACCGGTAAACGCACGACAATTGACGTGGGTATACACGGGCTTGCCCCCGACCTTGTAAGGATGCTTGGTAAAATGAAATACCGGTCATCATATGGACAAAATTTGTTGCAGCACTCTAAAGAAGTAGCCAATCTTAGTGCCATCATGGCTTCAGAATTAGGACTTAATACAAAACTAGCCAAACGTGCAGGCTTGCTTCATGACATTGGAAAAGTGCCCGATGACCAGCCCGAGTTGCCTCATGCTATCCTGGGGATGAAACTGGCAGAAAAATATAAAGAAAAACCTGAAATCATTAATGCCATTGGAGCCCATCACGAAGACATTGAAATGACTTCACTGATTGCCCCGATTATCCAGGCATGTGATGCCATCTCTGGTTCACGGCCCGGTGCCAGGCGAGAAGTGGTTGAATCATATATTAAACGGGTCAATGACCTTGAAAATTTAGCCCTGTCATATCCAGGGGTTATGAAAACTTTTGCAATACAAGCTGGAAGAGAACTAAGGGTGATTGTAGGCAGCGAAAAAATATCTGACAAAGAGGCATACACTCTATCTCATGAAATTTCTAAAAAAATTCAGGATGAAATGACGTATCCCGGGCAAATCAAAGTCAACGTGATCAGGGAGTCAAGAGCCATTAGTTATGCCAAATAACAGGAGATATTGATATTCTCCTCCTTTTTTATACTCAAATCATATACGTTTTATATATTTGGACTGTTTTTCGAGGGGTATTCAAAAAATTGAATACCCCTCGAAAAATTATTTTTTTTAAACTGGTTAAACCCAAATGATGTATTAGAAGCCCCCTAAATGCAATGCCTTGTTTTGAAGTAGTTTTAACGTGTAATAGATTTT